>NZ_KV786933.1:0-28425 GCF_001806955.1 Burkholderia sp. HMSC10F09 | reverse complement strand
GTGGACGAGCCCCGGCGGCGCGGGCACCGAAGTGCGCGTCGACCGCCTCGACGGCCGCTGGGCACTGACACGCGCGCCGCTGCGGCTGTCGATCGCCTACCTGCGCGCGGGGACGATCGACGTGCGGATCGCGCCGGGCCCGTCGACGCCGAGCGCGGCGCCGCAGGACCTGCGGCTGCCGCTGCAGCTGCGCGTCGGCGATCTGCGGATCGATCATCTGGCGATCCACGAAGGCGCCTCGACGACGCAGCTCGATCGCATCGCGCTGAACGGCCGCAGCGACGGCCGCCATCACGAACTGGCGCTCGACAGCATCGATACGCCGTACGGCTCGCTGACCGCGCGTGCGAAGCTCGACGGCATGAAGCCGTTCGCGCTGACGGGCGACGCGACCTATGCGGGCAAGTTCGCCGACGAGCCGGTCGATGCGCGCGCGCGCGTGTCGGGCTCGCTCGAGGCGCTGGTCGCCGACGTCGACGCGAGCGGGATGAAGCTCAACGGACGCGCGCACGTCGAGGCCGCGCCGTTCGGCACGGTGCCGCTCACGCGCGCGTCGCTCGCGTTCGATCACGTGAACCCGAAGGCGATTTCGCCGAGCGCGCCAGCCGCCGATCTCGCGGTGCGCGCCGCACTCGAGCCGGTGACGGCGCCGGCCGGTGCCGCACAGCCGCACGGCTTCGCCGTCACGGGGCCGGTGTCGATCGTGAACGCGAAGCCCGGCACGCTCGGCGATCATCTGCTGCCGATCGTCGACGCACACGCGACCGTGCATCTCGATGCGCACGCGCAGCGCATCGACGGACTCGCGCTGAAGCTGATCCGCGACGGGAGCGTGACGGGCGGCGGCACGCTGAGCGGCGGCAAGGGCCGGTTCGATCTGAAGGTCGCGAACCTCGATCTGAACGCGTTCGTCGCCGCGCTGCGGCCGATGCGGCTTGGCGGCCCGCTCGGCGTGACGCTTGCCGGCGACGCGACGACCGTCGATTTCGACCTGACCGATCCGAAGCTCGCGCTCGGCGCGCGCGCGAAGGTCGCGCTGACCGCGCAGCAGACGGTGATCAGCGAGGCGCGCGTGACGGCCGGCAAGGGACGCATGGACCTGACCGGCGCGTTCCGCCACGACGCGCATTCGAGCTACGACGCGAAGGCCACGCTGACCGCGTTCGATCCGCTGCTGCTCGCGGCGGCGAGCGCGCCGAAGGCGGGTGCCGGCACGGCGCCCGCGAAGGGCAAGGCGCCGGTCGGCCGCGGCGAGACGCGCGTGAACGGCACGCTGACCGCATCGGGCGCGTTTGCGCCGCAACTGTCGACGAAGGCGACGTTCAAGCTCGGCGACAGCGTCTACGACGGCGTGCCGCTGACCGGCGCGGGCGT
Source organism: Burkholderia sp. HMSC10F09 (assembly GCF_001806955.1). Taxonomy (NCBI): domain Bacteria; kingdom Pseudomonadati; phylum Pseudomonadota; class Betaproteobacteria; order Burkholderiales; family Burkholderiaceae; genus Burkholderia; species Burkholderia sp. HMSC10F09. Next base: position 27,051 of record NZ_KV786933.1, on the reverse strand, counting down.
CGTGCAGCTCGCGGGCGCGCGCATCCTGCCGAGCAATGCGAATCTGTCGATCGCCGGCAACCGCGTCGATTTGCACGGCAGCTTCGGCGCGCCGGGCGACCGGCTCAATTTCGTCGTCGATGCGCCGCAGCTCGACCGGCTCGGCTTCGGCGTGCAGGGGCTCGTGCAGGCGCAGGGCGATCTGACGGGCAGCTTCGCGCACCCGAACGTGACGGCCACGTACAAGGCCGAGCACGTGGTCGTCGGGTCGAACCGGATCGGCGCCGCGCAGGGCCGCGCGGACATCCGCGACGGCGCGCACGGCGCGCTCGTGTTCACCGCGGACGCGAGCGACATCGCACTCGGCTCGCTGCAGCTGAAGTCGCTGCGCGCGAACCTCGAGGGCACGCGCGCGAAGCATACGTTCGACGCATCGGCGCTCGGCGCCGCCGGCGGCCGCGTGATCGACATGACGCTCGCGGCGAACGGCGGCGTGACCGAGGGCCGCGACGGCATGCGCTGGGACGGCACGGTCACGCGTCTCGCGAACCGCGGCACGCCGGCCGTCGCGCTGCAGACGCCGCTGACCGTGTCGGCCGGCACGGGCCGCGTGACGCTCGGTGCGGCGCGCCTCACGCTCGAAGGTGCGGCGATCGACCTGAAGTCGTTCGTGTTCGACCACGGCCAGATTCGTTCGGCCGGTGCGGTGAGCGGCGCATCGGTCGCGCGTTTCCTCGAAGTGCGCCAGGAACTGACGGGCGAGCGTCCGCCGGTGCGGACCGACGTCGTACTCGATGCCGACTGGGACTTTTCGCTCGGCGCGACCGCGACCGGCTATCTGCAGATGAAGCGTCGCGGCGGCGACGTGACGATCGAGACCGGCCGCGGGATCGCATCGCTCGGGCTGACCGATCTGTCGGCGCGCGCCGCGTTCGGCCCCGGCAACCGCGTGAACGTGACCGCGGCCGCGAAGGCGAACCGGATCGGCACGCTCGATGCGAACGTCGCGGTGCCGCTCGCGCCGCGCGACGGCGTGCTCGCGGTCGCCGACGACGGGCCGCTGTCGGGCCGCATCGACGCCGACATTCCGTCGCTGAAGGCGACCGGCAACCTGTTCGGCCCGAGCTACCTGCTCGGCGGGCGCGCCGCGCTGAAGCTGACGGTCGCCGGCACGCCGGCGAAGCCGAACGTGTCCGGGATGCTGACCGGCGACGATCTCTCGGCGACGCTCGTCGATCAGGGCGTGCAGCTGAAGGACGGCGTCGTGCGCGTGCGGCTCGCGGAAAACCTTGTCGAATTCCAGCAGGTCGAGTTCCACGGCGGCGACGGCACGCTGCGCGCGCTCGGTCGCGTGCGTCTGGACGGCGAAGCGCCGGACCTGACCGCGAGCATCGTCGCGGACAAGCTCGAACTGTTCGCGGCGCCGGACCGCAAGCTGTCGCTGTCCGGCAAGGCGACGGTCGCCAACGACGGGCCGCGCGGCGCGCTGTCGATCGACGGCAAGTTCGTCGTCGATCGCGCGTTGTTCGATCTGCCGGAAGAATCGGCACCGCATCTGTCGGACGACGTCGTGATCGTGCGGCCGGACGGCACGGTGCGCGGCGAAACGCAGACCGGCACGGCGGCCGCGAAGCCGCAAAAGGCCGCGGACAAGCCCGCGCCGTCGCTCGCGCCGCGCGCGAACATCGACATCGGCCTCGGCGACAACTTCCGCTTCAAAGGGCACGGCGCCGATCTCGGCCTGCGCGGCACGATCACCGTGATGAGCGCGCCGGGCGTGCCGCTGCGCGCGATCGGCAACGTGCGCGTGACGGAAGGGTCGACCTACACGTCGTTCGGCCGCAAGCTCGCGATCGAGAACGGCTTCTTCACGTTCAACGGCCCGGTATCGAATCCGGGCGTCAACATTCTCGCGATGCGGCGCAATCAGGAAGTCGAAGCGGGCGTGCAGGTGACGGGCACGATCCAGTCGCCGACGGTCAAGCTCGTGTCGGAGCCGAACGTGACCGACAACGAAAAGCTGTCGTGGCTGCTGTTCGGCCACGGCACCGACCAGGGCAACAACATCGGCCAGCAGAACACGATGACGGCCGCGCTCGCGCTGCTCGGCAGCGCGACCGGCAAGCGCGTCGCGCAGACCTTCGGGCTCGACGAATTCTCGATCGGCCGCAGCGACGTCGGCTTGACCGACCCGCAGGTCGTGCAGATCTCGAAGGCGATCAACGAACGCTTCGTGCTCGGCTACGAGCAGGGGCTGCAGTCGGCGAGCAACGCGTTCAAGGCGACGATCAACCTGACGCGTTTCTGGTCGGTGTCCGCGTACGGCGGCACGTTCCAGGGCGTCGATCTCAACTACACGCGGCGCTTCGACCGCTGGTTCGGGCGGCGCTGAGAACACGCTCGCCGGCCCGCGCTGCTGACCGACGAAAAAAAGCCCCGCACGGGCGGTGCGGGGCGGTTCGGGCGGGCGAGGCGCGCTGCTTACTTCACGCGCATGCCGGGCTTCGCGCCGCTGTGCGGCTCGAGGATATAGAGCCCCGGTTCGGCCTTCTCGTCGGCCGCCGAGGCCGCGAGCACCATCCCTTCGGACAGCCCGAACTTCATCTTGCGCGGCGCGAGGTTCGCGACCATGACCGTCAGCTTGCCGACGAGCTGCTCGGGCTGATACGCGGACTTGATCCCGGAGAACACGTTGCGCGTCTTCTCCTCGCCGACGTCGAGCGTCAGCTGCAGCAGCTTGTCCGATCCTTCGACGGCCTGGCACGCGACGATCTTCGCGATGCGCAGATCGATCTTCGCGAAATCGTCGATCGAGATCGTTGCGTCGTCGGCGCCGTTCGCGGCGGCCGGTTTCCCGGCGACCGGATTCCCGGCGACCGGTTTCGCATGGGCCTTCGCGGCTTTCGCACCTTTCGCGGCCGCGGCGCCCGCACCGCCGGCGGCCGTTGCGTCGGCCTGCAGCGAATCGCGGTTGGCGGCGAGCAGCGCTTCGATCTGCTTCGCGTCGACGCGCGTCATCAGGTGCTGGTAGGCCTTGATCGGCTGTGCGGACGACAGCGGCTTCGCGGCATCGGCCCACGCGAGCGGCGCGATGCCGAAGAACGCCTCGACCGCTTCCGCCACGCGCGGCAGCACGGGCTTGAGCGCGAGCGACAGCAGGCGGAACGCCTCGAGGCTCACGCTGCAGGTTTCGTGCAGCGCGACCGCGTTGGCCGGATCCTTCGCGAGCTCCCACGGCTTGGCGCCGTCGACGTAGGCGTTCACTTCGTCGGCGAGTTCCATCGTGTGGCGCAGCGCGCGGCCGTACTCGCGCGCCTCGTAGTGCGCGGCGATCTGCGGAATCGCTTCGCGCAGCTTCGCGACGAGCGGATGGTTCATTGCGCTGTCCTGCACGCGGCCGTCGAAGCGCTTGATCAGGAAGCCCGCCGCGCGGCTCGCGATGTTCACGTACTTGCCGACGAGATCGCTGTTCACGCGCGCCTGGAAATCGTCGAGGTTCAGGTCGATGTCTTCCATCGTCGCGTTCAGCTTCGCGGCGAAGTAGTAGCGCAGCCATTCGGGGTTCAGGCCGGTGTCGATATAGCTCTGCGCGGTGATGAACGTGCCGCGCGACTTCGACATCTTCGCGCCGTCGACGGTCAGGAAGCCGTGCGCGAACACGTTGGTCGGCGTGCGGTGGCCCGAGAACTGCAGCATCGCCGGCCAGAACAGCGTGTGGAAATACAGGATGTCCTTGCCGATGAAGTGGTACTGCTCGGCGCTCGAACCGGCGCGGATCCACGCATCGAAGTCGATGCCGTTGCGATCGCACAGATTCTTGAAGCTCGCGTAGTAGCCGACCGGCGCATCGAGCCACACGTAGAAGTACTTGCCCGGCGCGCCGGGGATCTCGAAGCCGAAATACGGCGCGTCGCGCGAGATGTCCCAGTCGGCGAGCTTGGCTTCGCCGGCGTCGCCGAGCCATTCGCGCATCTTGTTGGTCGCTTCCGGCTGCGCGAGGCCGCTTACCCATTCGCGCAGGAACGCCTCGCAGCGCGGGTCGGACAGGCGGAAGAAGTAGTGCTTCGACGTCTTGCGCACGGGCGTCGCGCCCGACACGACCGAATACGGGTTCAGCAGCTCGGTCGGCAGGTAGGTCGAGCCGCACACTTCGCAGCTGTCGCCGTACTGGTCCTTCGCGTGGCACTTCGGGCACTCGCCCTTGATGAAGCGGTCCGGCAGGAACATTTCCTTGACCGGGTCGTACGCCTGCTCGATCTCGCGCTCGGCGATCAGCCCGTTGTCCTTCAGCGCGAGGTAGATCTTCTCACTCAGCTGGCGGTTTTCTTCGGAATCGGTCGAGTAGAAGTTGTCGAACGACACGCCGAAGCTGTCGAAGTCGCGCTTGTGCTCGGCCCACACGCGCTCGATCAGCTGCTTCGGGGTCAGGCCTTCCTTCTCGGCGCGCAGCATGACCGGCGTGCCGTGCGTGTCGTCGGCGCCGATGTAGTAGACCTCGTGCCCGTGCATTCGCAGCGTCCGCACCCAGATGTCGGTCTGGATGTACTCGACCAGGTGGCCGATATGGATCTGGCCGTTGGCATAGGGCAGGGCGGACGTAACGAGGATCTGGCGGCGGCCTTGCGGCGCCGTGGCCTGCACGGAAGTGAGGTCGGATGCGGACATAGGGTCTGTAGAGGAACAGCGGAAAACGACGGAAACTGCGATTCTAGCAGGGGCGCGGACCGGGCAGGCGCGGCGCCGGCGCGGGCGCGCGGCGGCTCGGCAGCCGGGCCGGCAGTGCGGCACGATGTTGCGTTGCAGCAGACGAGCGGCGGGCAAAAAAAACCGGGGCGAATTCGGCCCCGGAGCAACAACGACAAGAGGAGAATGGTGACGCGCCGGTAACACCAGCCGCGTACCGTAAAGAAAGACCACGGACCGCGACAGAAGTTCGAAATTTTTTTCGATTTGTTACCGGCCGCCTCCAATCCCTTGTCCGGCGGGGCTGCGCGCGCATCCTGCGGCGCAGCCCCGCGCGTCGTGCGCGATTTACTGGTGCTGCGGCGCGCGCAGGTAGATCTCGACGCGGCGGTTCTGTGCGCGGCCGGCTTCGGTCGAGTTGTCGGCCACCGGGTTCGACGGGCCCATGCCCTGTGCCGACAGGCGGTTGCCCGCGACGCCGCGCTGCACCAGCGCGTTGACGACGCTTTGCGCGCGGTTCTGCGACAGCGTCTGGTTCAGCTGCGCGGAGCCCGTGCTGTCGGTGTAGCCGATCACCGACGCCGTCACTTGCGGGTTCTGGTTCAGCGTCGTTGCCAGGTCGTTCAGCAGCGGCGTGAAGGCCGGCGTGATCGCGTACTGGTTCGTCGCGAACGTGACCGAGCTCGGCACGTTCAGCTTCAGCGAGCCGTCCGGCTGCTCGGTGACCTGCGTGCCCGTCTGCGCAGCCGACGGCGCGAGCTTGTTCTTGATCGCTTGCCAGTTGTAACCCGTCACGCCGCCGACCAGCGCACCGACGCCCGCGCCGATCGCCGCACCCTTGCCGCCCCCGGCAAGCGCCCCGATGCCCGCGCCCAGCGCTGCACCCGTGCCCGTGCCGACGGCCGTGTTGGTGCCTTGCTGCGATGCGCAGCCCGCCAGCAGGGCGCCGGCGAGTGCGAAGACGGACAGGCGAGTCGCGATTTTCATGTTCATCTTGGATTCCTCTCTTGGTTGAACGAGTCGACAACAACAACAGTTACGGCTCCCTGCACGGCCGCCCGAAAAAGGAGGGCAGGCCTGCGCCGGCGGCAGCCGCCGAGGCGGCCGCATGCCCTGTCCGCCAGCGTGGCTGTTCGGACAGCGCGACGCGTCAGCCTCTACAATATAGGCGGTTGGTGGCCGATTTGGCCCCATAGCGTGCCGCACGCGAAGAGTGCGCCGGCTCGCGCGTTCGCGCAATGGCATGCAACAGATTCTTTCACTTTTCTCGATATTCGCCGCGTTATTTGATATTTCTTGACGTTTGCGCGCGAAAAAAACGTTTTTGACGGAGTTTCGATGAGCATTGATCGGGCCCAAGTCGACGCCGCGCTGGCGGCTGTCGTCGACCCCAATACCGGCCGCCCGTACGCGGCGAACAAGGGCGTGCGCAACGTCGCGATCGACGGCGACGCCGTGACGGTCGACGTGGTGCTCGGCTACCCGGCGCGCAGCCAGTACGACGACGTGCGCGCGCGCATCGCGGCCGCGCTGACGGCCGTGCCGGGCGTACGCGACGCGCGCGTGGCGGTGTCGCAGGAGATCGTCGCGCACACGGTGCAGCGCGGCGTGAAGCTGCTGCCGAACGTGAAGAACATCGTCGCGGTCGCGTCGGGCAAGGGCGGCGTCGGCAAGAGCACGACGGCCGTGAATCTCGCGCTCGCGCTCGCGGCCGAAGGCGCGTCGGTCGGCATCCTCGATGCCGATATCTACGGCCCGTCGCTGCCGACGATGCTCGGCATCCACGGCCAGCGCCCCGAATCGCCGGACAACCAGTCGATGAACCCGCTCGTCGGCCACGGGCTGCAGGCGAACTCGATCGGCTTTCTGATCGAGGAAGACAACCCGATGGTGTGGCGCGGCCCGATGGCGACGTCCGCGCTCGAGCAGCTGCTGCGGCAGACGAACTGGCGCGAGCTCGACTACCTGATCGTCGACATGCCGCCCGGCACGGGCGACATCCAGCTCACGCTCGCGCAGCGCGTGCCGGTGACGGGCGCCGTGATCGTCACGACGCCGCAGGACATCGCGCTGCTCGACGCGAAGAAGGGGCTGAAGATGTTCGAGAAGGTCGGGATTCCGATCCTCGGGATCGTCGAGAACATGAGCATCCACATCTGCTCGAACTGCGGTCACGAGGAGCACATCTTCGGCGCCGGCGGCGCCGAGCGCATGGCGAAGGACTACGGCGTCACCGTGCTCGGCAGCCTGCCGCTCGACATCGCGATCCGCGAGCGCGCGGACAGCGGCACGCCGACCGTGGCGGCCGAGCCCGACGGCGCGCTCGCGCGGCGCTATCGCGACATCGCACGCGGCGTCGCGCTCGCGATTGCCGAGCGCGCGCGCGACATGACGTCGAAGTTCCCGTCGATCGTTGTTCAAAATACGTAAAACCCTTGCGGGGCGGGCCCTTCCGCTGTTTACGGCGCCGGAAGGCGCGGTATCATGGCGACTTTCCCCCGGGTCCCTTTACCCGCCCGGCACGGCTGCCGCATCGAACGGCCGCCGGCCGGCATGAGGATCGAATGAACGAACGACATCTCGGCGCGTACGCGGGCCGCGCGCGGCGCGCGCTGCTGGCGGCCGCCGTGCTGGGCCTGCTGGCCGGCTGCACCTCCTTTTCCTCGTCGCACGAAAAACGCGCGGACGCGCAACTGCAGCCGACGGTCGGTTCGCAAACGCGCGGCACGGTGACGTTCGTCGAGCGCCCGGACGGCGTCCAGGTGACCTACAACCTCGTCGGCCTGCCGCCGAACAGCGATCATGCGCTGCAGGTGCACGAGCGCGGCGACTGCAATGCGGGCGACGGCTCGAGCGCGGGCCAGGTGTTCGCGCCCGCCGCCGATCGGCTGCGCGCGGGCGCGCGCGTCGCCGGCGATCTCGGCAACATCCACGCCGACGCGAACGGCGTCGCGGCCGGTTTCATCGTCGCGCCCGATCTGGCCCTCGACGGCGTGCGCTCGGCGCTGAACCGCTCGGCGCTCGTCCATCGCGACGCGAGCGACCCCGCGTTTCCGCAGCACGGCGCGGGGCCCGCGCTTGCCTGCGGCGTGATCCGGTGACGGCCGCCGCGTGCGCGCGCCGATGATCGCGTAAAATGTGCGCCTTCTGCGGCCGCCGCGTCGAACCGGCGGCCTTCGTTTTCGTTTACCGTCACGCAGCGTTTCCTGGCGCCCCGATATGAGCATCAAGTCCGACAAATGGATTCGGCGCATGGCCGAAGAGCACAAGATGATCGAGCCGTTCGTGCCCGATCAGGTCCGCGCGTCCGAGGACGGTCGCCGGATCGTCAGCTACGGCACGTCGAGCTACGGCTACGACATCCGCTGCGCGGACGAATTCAAGATCTTCACGAACATCAACTCGACGATCGTCGATCCGAAGAACTTCGACGAGGGCTCGTTTGTCGATTTCAAGGGCGACGTGTGCATCATCCCGCCGAACTCGTTCGCGCTGGCCCGCACCGTCGAATATTTCCGCATCCCGCGCACCGTGCTGACGGTCTGCCTCGGCAAGTCGACGTACGCGCGCTGCGGGATCATCGTCAACGTGACGCCGTTCGAACCCGAATGGGAAGGCTACGTCACGCTGGAATTCTCGAATACCACGCCGTTGCCCGCGAAGATCTACGCGAACGAAGGCGTCGCGCAGGTGCTCTTCTTCGAGAGCGACGAGGTGTGCGACGTGTCGTATGCCGATCGCGGCGGCAAGTATCAGGGGCAGCGCGGTGTCACGCTGCCGAAAACCTGATCTGCTTGCATAACGTCTCACCAGTTTCCGGGTGACCGCTGCGCGTGACGCGCCGCGGTCGTTCTTTTTGGAGAATCGCCCATGAAGTTTCGTTTCCCCGTCGTGATCATCGACGAAGATTTCCGCTCCGAGAACATCTCGGGCTCCGGCATCCGGGCGCTGGCCGAAGCGATCGAGAAGGAGGGCGTGGAAGTCCTCGGCCTCACGAGCTACGGCGATCTGACGTCGTTCGCGCAGCAGTCGAGCCGCGCCTCGTGCTTCATCCTGTCGATCGACGACGACGAACTCATGCTCGGCGAAATCGGCCCGGACGGCGAACTGCCCGAGCTCGCGACCGCGATCATCGAGCTGCGCGCGTTCGTCACCGAAGTGCGCCGCCGCAATGCGGACATCCCGATCTTCCTGTACGGCGAGACGCGCACGTCGCGCCATCTGCCGAACGACATCCTGCGCGAGCTGCACGGCTTCATCCACATGTTCGAGGACACGCCGGAGTTCGTCGCGCGCCACATCATCCGCGAGGCGAAGGTCTATCTCGACTCGCTCGCGCCGCCGTTCTTCAAGGAGCTCGTCAAGTACGCGGACGAAGGCTCGTATTCGTGGCACTGCCCCGGCCATTCGGGCGGCGTCGCGTTCCTGAAGAACCCGCTCGGCCAGATGTTCCACCAGTTCTTCGGCGAGAACATGCTGCGCGCGGACGTCTGCAACGCGGTCGACGAACTCGGCCAGCTGCTCGACCATACGGGCCCCGTCGCGGCGTCGGAGCGCAACGCGGCGCGCATCTTCAGCGCCGATCATCTGTTCTTCGTGACCAACGGCACGTCGACGTCGAACAAGATCGTCTGGCACGCGACCGTCGCGCCGGGCGACATCGTGCTCGTCGACCGCAACTGCCACAAGTCGATCCTGCACGCGATCACGATGACGGGCGCGATCCCCGTGTTCCTCACGCCGACGCGCAACCACTTCGGCATCATCGGCCCGATTCCGCGCGACGAGTTCAAGCCCGAGAACATCCGCAAGAAGATCGAGGCGAACCCGTTCGCGCGCGAAGCGCTGCGTCAGAACCCCGACCTGAAGCCGCGCATCCTGACGATCACGCAGAGCACCTACGACGGCGTCGTGTACAACGTCGAGATGATCAAGGACCTGCTCGGCGATCTGCTCGACACGCTGCACTTCGACGAAGCATGGCTGCCGCACGCGGCGTTCCATCCGTTCTATCGCGACATGCACGCGATCGGCGACGGCCGTCCGCGCACGGGCGCGCTCGTGTTCGCGACGCACTCGACGCACAAGCTGCTCGCCGGCATTTCGCAGGCATCGCAGATCGTCGTGCAGGATTCGGAGAACCGCACGTTCGACAAGCATCGCTTCAACGAGGCGTATCTGATGCATACATCGACGAGCCCGCAGTACGCGATCATCGCGTCGTGCGACGTCGCGGCCGCGATGATGGAGCCGCCCGGCGGCACGGCGCTCGTCGAGGAATCGATCGCCGAGGCGATCGACTTCCGCCGCGCGATGCGCAAGGTCGACGCCGAATATGGCGACGACTGGTTCTTCAGCGTGTGGGGCCCGGAGGATCTGTCCGAAGAAGGGATCGGCTCGCGCGAAGCCTGGATGCTGAAGCCGAACGACCGCTGGCACGGCTTCGGCCCGCTCGCCGAAGGCTTCAACATGCTCGACCCGATCAAGGCGACGATCATCACGCCGGGGCTCGACGTCGACGGCGAGTTCGGCGAGACCGGCATTCCGGCCGCCATCGTCACCAAGTACCTGGCCGAGCACGGCATCATCGTCGAGAAGACGGGCCTGTACTCGTTCTTCATCATGTTCACGATCGGCATCACGAAGGGCCGCTGGAACTCGATGGTGACCGAGCTGCAGCAGTTCAAGGACGACTACGACAACAACCAGCCGCTCTGGCGCGTGCTGCCCGAATTCGTCGCGCAGCATCCGCGCTACGAGCGCGTCGGGCTGCGCGATCTCTGCACGCAGATCCACGACGTCTACCGCGCGAACGACATCGCGCGCCTGACGACCGAGATGTATCTGTCGGACATGGAGCCCGCGATGAAGCCGTCGGACGCGTTCGCGAAGCTCGCGCACCGCAAGATCGACCGCGTGCCGCTCGACGAGCTCGAAGGCCGCGTGACGAGCATCCTGCTGACGCCGTACCCGCCGGGCATTCCGCTGCTGATTCCGGGCGAGCGCTTCAACAAGACGATCGTGAACTACCTGCGGTTCGCGCGCGACTTCAACGAGCGCTTCCCGGGCTTCCATACCGACATCCACGGTCTCGTCGCGGAAGAGGTGAACGGCCGCGTCGAGTACTTCGTCGACTGCGTGCGCGACTGATGGCGGCGCAGGGACGAATCCGGGCGGTGCGCGCGGCGGCCGCCGCGCTCGCCGTCTGGGCGGTCTGCTCGGCGGCGCCTGGCCTCGCGCATGCTGAAGTCGCGGCGGCCGATCCGATCGACGTCGCGATGCGGCAGTGCCTCGCGCGGCGCGACCGGTCGTCGACGGCCGGCCAGATCCAGTGCATGAACGAAGCGCAGCAGCAGTGGCAGGCCGCGATGGACGACGCCTACGCGCGCCTGCTGAAGAATGCACCGGCCGACGCGAAGCGCGGCTGGCAGGAGAGCCAGCGGCGCTGGCTCACGTGGCGCAAGGACGAAGCGCATCTGCTGAAGGCCGTCTACGACACGACGAGCGGCACGATGTACACGATGGCGAGCGCCGACATGCAGCTGCAGCCCGTGCGCAGTCGCGCGCTCGCGCTGCGTGCGGCGGCCGAACGCTACGCGCCGCCTGCCGCGATACCGGCGGCGGTCGGAAGCGGCGCGCAGGCCGCTGCGGCACCGGCGAACGGCAAGCCGGCGAACGTCACGCGCGATGCGCCGGTCGGCCGCGTGCGGCCGTGCGACCAGGACGCCGCATGCGAGCACGCGGTGTTCGATCTGAACCGCTATTACCAGAAGCTGCGCCGCAAGATGCCCGCGCATTCGGCCGCGACGCTCGTGCGCGCGCAGCGCGCGTGGTTCGCGTTTCGCGATGCGACCGCGCCGCTCGTCGGCGAGGACGGACGCGTCGATCTGATCGGCGCACGCATCGCGACGATGAAGCGGCTGTCCGAGACGGCCGGCAACCGCTGACCGCCGCGGCTTTTTCCGGCGCGACGCGAAGCGGAACGCAAACGAAACGCAAAACGAAACGGGCACCCTGCGGTGCCCGTTTTGCATGGCGCTCTCGCGTGCCGCGCGGCGAACCGGTGCCTAGGCGAGCTGCGTATCGTGCCGGCCGAACCACGCCGGCACCAGCGCGATCGCATCGTCGAGCGACGCGAGCACGTGCAGGCTCAGCGCGACGACCTCGGGCGTCGGCGCCTTCAGATCGGGGACGGTGACGACCGACGCGCCCGCACCGGCCGCCGACTGCACGCCGAAGTCGCTGTCCTCGAACGCGACGCACGCGTGAGCGGGCACGCCGAGGCGCTCGGCCGCGAGCCGGTACACGGCCGGGTCCGGCTTGCCGCGCGCGACCTCGGTGCCGCTCGCGATCGCCTGGAAGTACGGCAGCACGCCGACCGCGTCGAGCCGCGCGCGAATCACCTCCTGCGCGGACGACGACGCGACCGCGCACGGAATGCCGGCCTGTGCGAGCGTGTCGAGCAGTGCGAGCGCGCCGGGTTTCAGCGGGAACTTCGGATGCGGTTCGGGCGCGGCCAGCTGTTCGCGTACGCGCATGCGCACGGCGTCGAACGTGTCCGCGTCGCCGATCAGCCGCGCGAGGATCGTCTGCCCCTCGGCGAACGAGCGCCCGACGATCTGCAGGTAGTCGGCCACGGTCAGCGCGACGCCGTGCGCGTTCGACACGTCGATCCACGTGTTCATGATGGTCCGCTCCGAATCGACGAGCAGGCCGTCCATGTCGAAGAGCGCGGCGGAGAAGGTCATCGGGGTCATCCGGAAAAGGGCGGTGCGCGGCGGCGCATGCGAAAAAAAACGGACGCCGTGCAGGCGTCCGCGGTGAGGGTGCTGCGCTTACTTGCCGAGCGCGGCGCGCGCGGCCCGCGCTGCCGCACGCACCTGGTCGGGCGCGGTGCCGCCCGGGTGGTTGCGGCTCGCGACCGACCCCTCGAGCGTCAGATAGTCGAACACGTCGTCGCCAATCAGCTGCGCGACGTTCGGCAGCTCGCGCTTCATCTCGTCGAGCGAGAGATCCGCGAGGTCGATGCCGCGGTCGTCGCAGATCTTCACGGCATGCGCGACCGCTTCGTGCGCGTCGCGGAACGGCAGCCCGCGCTTGACCAGATAGTCTGCGAGGTCGGTCGCGGTCGAGAAGCCCTGCAGCGCGGCCGCACGCATCGCGGCCGGCTTTACCGTGATGCCGGCGACCATCTCCGCGAAGATGCGCAGCGTGTCGGCGACGGTGTCGACCGTGTCGAACAGCGGCTCCTTGTCTTCCTGGTTGTCCTTGTTGTACGCGAGCGGCTGGCCCTTCATCAGCGTGAGCAGCGCCATCAGATGGCCGTTCACGCGGCCCGTCTTGCCGCGCGCGAGTTCGGGCACGTCCGGGTTCTTCTTCTGCGGCATGATCGAGCTGCCCGTGCAGAAGCGGTCGGCGATGTCGATGAAGCCGACGCGCGGGCTCATCCACAGCACGAGCTCTTCGGAGAAGCGCGACACGTGCGTCATCACGAGTGCGGCCGCGGCCGTGAATTCGATCGCGAAATCGCGGTCGGACACCGCGTCGAGCGAGTTCGCGCAGATGCCGTCGAAGCCGAGCGACTTCGCGACCGCATGACGGTCGATCGGATAGCTGGTGCCCGCGAGCGCGGCCGCGCCGAGCGGCAGACGGTTCACGCGCGTGCGGCAGTCGCGCATGCGCTCGGCGTCGCGCGAGAACATCTCGACGTACGCGAGCAGGTGATGGCCGAACGTGACGGGCTGTGCGACCTGCAGGTGCGTGAAGCCCGGCATGATCGTGTCCGCGTTTTGCTCGGCGAGGTCGATCAGCGCGCCGCGCAGATCGTTCAGCAGCCCGCCGATGCGGTCGATTTCGCCGCGCAGCCACAGACGGATGTCGGTCGCGACCTGGTCGTTACGCGAGCGGCCCGTATGCAGGCGCTTGCCTGCGTCGCCGATCAGCGCGGTCAGGCGCGCCTCGATGTTCAGGTGGACGTCCTCGAGATCGAGCTGCCATTCGAATTCGCCACGCTCGATTTCGCCCTTGATCTGCGCCATCCCGCGCTCGATCGCGGCCAGATCGTCGGCGCTGATGATCTTCTGCGCCGCGAGCATGTTCGCGTGCGCGAGCGAGCCGGCGATGTCGACGAGCGCCAGGCGCTTGTCGAAAAACACCGACGACGTGTAGCGCTTGACCAGCTCCGACATCGGTTCCGAGAAGCGGGCCGACCAGGCCTCGCCCTTTTTGTGCAGTTGGGACGTCATGGCGATTCTTCGAGGGAGTTGGGCGGCGTGCGCCGCCGAGGAATCCCGCGATTCTAACATTCGCGCGCAGGGCCGCCGCCGCTGTCGCGGCTGCTGTCCGCCGCAGGCGCGCGTCGGTCGGTCGCGTCAGTCGCGCACCAGCACGACGAGTTTCAGATCCTCGCGATGCGCGGGCTTCAGCGTGATCTGCTGATAGACGAGCCGGCCGTCGGCCGGATGGTCGAATTCGCGCAGCCCGCCTTCGCGCTCGAATACGTCCTGCGACGCCCAGTACTGCGCGAACGCGTCGCTGCCGGCCGTCAGCGCGTCGATCAGCGCGCGCGTCGGCGCGTCGGTCAGATGACGGATCGAATCGGCGCGGAATTCGGCCGCGAGGCGCCGCGCGCGGGTTTCCCAATCGACGATCAGCGTGCGTGCGGCCGGCGACATGAACGTGAAGCGCAGCAGGTTGCGGTCGTGCTCGCCGTCGAGCCAGCCCGTAAACAGCGCGGCGGCCGGCGCGTTCCACGCGAGCGCGTTCCATTGGCGATCGAGCACGTACGCGGGCGTCGCGATCGCCGCGACGGTGGCGGCGAGCGTCGGCGGCAGGTCGCCGGCCGCGACGTCGGGCTCGGCCGGATCGCGCTGCGCGGCGAGCTCGAACAGATACGCGCGCTCGGCCTTCGACAGCTGCAGCGCGACCGCGATTCGTGCGAGCGCGTCGGCCGACGCCGACACCGGGCGCCCCTGCTCGATCCACGTGTACCAGGTCGGGCTGACGCCGCACAGCTGCGCGACTTCCTCGCGGCGCAGCCCCGGCGTGCGACGGCGCGGGCCGGGCGGCAGGCCGACTGCCTGCGGCGACAGGCGTTCGCGGTGCGCGCGAATGAATTCGCCGAGCGCGCGGGCGGGCGTCGCATCGAGCGGCGGGGTGGGAGCGGAGGACGGACGGTTCATGCGGGAAATGAGAAAAGGGGCGGCGTGCAACGTGCCGCGGGCCACGTGCGACGTACAACGGACGCCGCACGACACGCACCGGACCGCAGCGTCGCGACGATCAGACGGGTGTAACGAATACCAGAATAAGTGCTTGACTTGTACTGGTACAAACGCCGCCCTATTGTAGCGATTCGCGCGCTGCGAGTCAGCGCCCGTCCCGCCCACGACAGGAGTGCACGATGAAACACCACGATCAGGTCGCCGACGCATTCGGCTCGACGGCCGCCGCCTATCTGACGAGCACCGTTCACGCGACGGGCGCCGATCTGCAGACGCTCGCCGATACCGTGCGCGCGACACCCGAGGCGGCCGTGCTCGATCTCGGCTGCGGCGCGGGCCACGCGAGCTTCGCGGTCGCGCCGCACGTGCGCGAGGTCGTCGCCTACGATCTCGCCGAGCCGATGCTCGCGACCGTCGATGCGGCCGCACGCGAGCGCGGGCTCGCGAACGTTCGCACGCGGCAGGGGCCGGCCGAGCGTCTGCCGTTCGACGCGGCGACCTTCGACTGGGTCGTCAGCCGGATGAGCGCGCACCACTGGCACGACGTGCGCGCGGCGCTCGCCGAAGTGCGCCGCGTGCTGAAGCCGGGCGGACGCGTGCTGATGATCGACATCGCCGGCAACGATCACCCGCTGCTCGACACGTATCTGCAGGCGGCCGAAGTGCTGCGCGACGCGTCGCACGTGCGCGACTATCGCGCCGACGAGTGGCTCGCGATGTTCCGCGACGCGGGCTTCGATGCGCAGGTGAAGAGCCGCTGGCGGCTGCCGATCGATTTCGATACGTGGGTCGCGCGGATCCGCACGCCGGCCGACAGCGTGACCGGCATTCGCGCGCTCTGGGCCCACGCGCCGGACGAAGTGCGCGCGTACTACGCGGTGCAGGGCGACGGATCGTTCGAACATGACGCGCTGCTGATCGACGCGCATTGAACGCGCGCGACGCATCGACGCCCGGCGCATCGACGCGCCGCGCATCGACGCCCGACGTAGCGACGCCCGGCGCATCGACGCGCCGCGCATGAAAAAAGCCGCGACACGCGCATTCGCGTGTCGCGGCTTCGGCAGCGCCGCGCCCGCCATGCGGCGCGCGCGGCACGCGTGGGTCAGCCCGTATTGCGCAGCCCGGCCGCGATCCCGTTGATCGTCAGATGAATCCCGCGGCGCAGCCGCGCGTTCGTGTCGCCGGCGCGGTGGCGCTTGATCAGTTCGACCTGCAGGTGATTCAGCGGATCGAGATACGGGAAGCGGTTCTTGATCGAGCGCGCGAGCAGCGGATTCGTCGCGAGCCGTTCCTCGTGTCCGGTGATCTCCGCGAGCGCGTGCGACGTGCGCTCCCACTCGGCGACGATGCGTCCGAACACCGCGTTGCGCAGCTTGCGGTCCGGCACAAGTTCCGCGTAGCGCGACGCGACGGCGAGATCGGTCTTCGCGAGCACCATGTCCATGTTCGACAGCAGGTTCGCGAAGAACGGCCAGGTCTTGTTCATCTTCTTCAGCAACGCAAGCCGCTTGCTGCGTTCCGCTTCGTCGGCCGCGCCGTCCAGATACGTGGCGACCGCGCTGCCGAAGCCGTACCAGCCGGTCAGCAGCAGCCGGCACTGGCCCCACGAGAAGCCCCACGGAATCGCGCGCAGATCCTCGATCCTGCGGTTCTTCGGATCCTGCAGCTTGCGCGACGCCGGGCGGCTGCCGATGTTGAGCTCGGCGATCTCGGTGATCGGCGTCGACGCGAAGAAGTAGTCGGTGAAGCCCGGCGTTTCGTAGACGAGCGCGCGGTACGCGGCCATCGCGGTGTCGGACAGCGTCTGCATCGCGCCCTCGAACGCCGGCAGCTGCGCAGGCGCGTTCGACTGCGGCAGCAGCGACGCCTCGAGCGTCGCTGCCACGACCGTCTCGAGGTTGCGCCGGCCGATCTCGGGGTTCGCGAACTTGCTCGCAATCACTTCGCCCTGTTCGGTCAGGCGGATCTGGCCGTTTACGGTGCCCGGCGGCTGCGAGAGGATCGCCTGATAGGTCGGGCCGCCGCCGCGGCCGACCGTGCCGCCGCGGCCGTGGAACAGCCGCAGCGTGATCTTGCGCTCGCGGAACAGTTCGACGAGCGCGAGCTCGGCGCGATACAGCTCCCAGTTCGACGTCAGGAAGCCGCCGTCCTTGTTGCTGTCCGAGTAGCCGAGCATGACTTCCTGCTCGTCGCCCTGATGGTGGATCAACGCATCGACGCCCGGCAGCGCGAAATACTCGCGCATGATCCGCGACGCGTCGCGCAGGTCGGGAATCGTCTCGAACAGCGGGATCACCATCAGCGCATTCTTCGCATGGCCGTCCGGCGCGCCGAGTGCGCCTTCGAGCAGGCCGGTCTCCTTCTGCAGCAGCAGCACCTCGACGAGATCGCTGACCGTTTCCGTGTGCGAAATGATGTAGTTGCGCACCGCGCGCGCGCCGAACTGCGCACGCACTTCGCGGGCCTTTTCGAACACGCCGAGCTCGCTTTGCGCGAGCGCCGAGTATTCGATGTACGGCGAGCGCAGCGGACGCGGATCGGCCAGCGCGGCGAGCAGCACGCGCAGCTTGTCCTCTTCTTCGAGCGACGCGTAGTCGGCCACGACACCCGCGCGCGCGAACAACTCCGCGACCACCGCTTCGTGAATGTCGGAGCTCTGGCGCAGGTCGATGCTCGCGAGGTGGAAGCCGAACACTTCGGCCGCGCGCATGAGCGGCGTGAGGCGCGGCGCGGCGAGCGACGCGCCGTGATGTTCGGCGAGCGATGCGGTCAGTACCTTCAGGTCCGCGACGAATTCGTCGGAATCCGCATACGGCGTTGCGCGCACGGGCGGGGCGCCGCGCCCTGCGCTGCGCACGGGCACCGTGCCTTCGCCGAGCCGCACGCGCGCACTTGCGGCAAGGCGCGTGTAGATGCCGATCAGCGCGCGCCGGTACGGCTCGTCGACGCGGTGCGGCGACTGGTCGGGCGACGCGGCCGCGAGCGCTTTCACCGCGTCGTTCGCGCCGACCAGCAGGTTCGACACCGACAACTCGGCGCCGAGCTTGTGCACCTGCTCGAGATAGTGCTCGAGGATCACCGCCGCCTGGCGATTGATCGCTTCGTCGAGCGTTGCGGCCGTCACGTTCGGATTGCCGTCGCGATCGCCGCCGATCCAGCTGCCCATCTGAAAGAACGCCGGCACGCGCGCGGCCAGCCCGTGCTCCGCGAGCGCGGCCTCGATGTCGCCGTACAGCGCGGGCAATTCCTCGAGGAACGTCGCGCGGTAGTAGGACAGCGCGTTCTCGATTTCGTCGCCGACCGTCAGGCGCGCGTCGCGCAGCATCCGCGTCTGCCACAGCGCGGTCACGCGCGCGCGCAGCATCGCTTCGTTGTGCTGGCGCTCGCGCGCGGTCAGTTCCTGATCGCGTTCGGCGAGCAGCCGCGCGATGTCGTGCTGCGCGTCGAGAATGCTCTTGCGCTGCACTTCGGTCGGGTGCGCGGTCAGTACCGGCACGATCAGCGCGTCGTCGAAGAAGCGCTGCAGCACGCGCTTCGATGCATTGCCGGTCGTCTTCAGCTTGTCGAGCGCGTGCGCGACCGTGCCCGGCTGCGGCGCCGAGCCCGCGAGCGCGTGGATGCGGCGGCGGCGGTTGTGGTGGCGATCCTCGGCGATGTTCGCGAGGTGCGAGAAATAGCTGAACGCGCGCACGACGCTGACCGTCTGCTCGGGCGTCAGCTTGCGCAGCTTCTTCTCGAGCGTCTGCGCGGCTTCGCGGTCGTCCTCGCGGCGGAACTTGACCGCGGTCTGACGAATCGTCTCGACGACGTCGAACACCGTGTCGCCTTCCTGCTCGCGCACGACGTCGCCGAGCAGGCGGCCGAGGAAACGGATGTCTTCGAACAGCGGACGATCCTTGTCTTCGCGCGTGCGCCCGCCCGACTTCGGCGTTGCTGCCGTGCGCGCGCTCGCGGTGCGCGTCGTGGCCGCACGTTTTGTCCGACGTATCGGGTCTTTCGGTTTCGTTGCCGGTTTCGCACGGCCGTTCGCGGCGGTGGCGACGGCGCTCGTCGGGGCGTCGGAGGAGGGCAGGGCAGCATTGCGGCGCGTCGCGCGCACCGATCCGGAAGACTTCACGATGGGTTTCCTTGGGAAAGCTCGAGTCAAAAGGAACTGCGGAAACTGCGGGAACTGCGGTCAAGCAACCAGCTACGTACGGCACATCCGCGCATCCGCGCCGCAGGCCGCGCGAGGGCGCGGCGGCCGCGGGCGCCCGGCCCGGGCGGGCCGAAGCGTGCGTGCTACCATTGTTCGATCTTCAATCCCGTCCTTCGATGTTCCTGCAATGAATTCCGAGATTCTCGCGGCCGGGCCGCGACCGGCACAGCCGCCGGCGACGCTGACGATCGCTTCGCGCGAAAGCCGCCTGGCGATGTGGCAAGCCGAACATGTGCGTGATGCGCTGCGCAAATTATATCCAGCTTGTGACGTGAAAATCCTCGGGATGACGACGCGCGGCGATCAGATTCTCGATCGCACGCTGTCGAAGGTCGGCGGCAAGGGACTGTTCGTCAAGGAACTCGAGAGCGCGCTCGCCGACGGCCGCGCCGATCTCGCCGTGCACTCGCTGAAGGACGTGCCGATGATGCTGCCGGACGGCTTCGCGCTCGCCGCGATCATGCAGCGCGAGGATCCGCGCGACGCGTTCGTGTCGAACGACTACGCGTCGCTCGACGCGCTGCCGGCCGGCGCGGTCGTCGGCACGTCGAGCCTGCGCCGCGAAGCGATGCTGCGCGCGCGTTATCCGCACCTGCAGGTGCTGCCGCTGCGCGGCAATCTCGATACGCGGCTGTCGAAGCTCGATCGCGGCGATTACGCCGCGATCATTCTCGCCGCCGCGGGCCTGAAGCGGCTCGGTCTGGAGGCGCGGATCCGCGCGCTGCTCGACGTCGAGGACAGCCCGCCCGCAGCCGGTCAGGGCGCGCTCGGCATCGAGATCGCCGCACACCGCGCGGACGTCGCCGCGTGGCTCGAACCGCTGCACGACGCGCAGACGGCGCTCGCCGTCGAGGCCGAGCGGATGGTGTCGCGCGCGCTCGGCGGCAGCTGCGAGGTGCCGCTCGCCGCGCATGCCGTGTGGCGGGCCGGGGAGCTCTATCTGACGGGCCGCGTGTCGACGATCGACGGCACGCGCGTGCTGACGGCCGAGGAGTGCGCGTCCGTCGTGACGGTCGCCGATGCGCTCGCGCTCGGCCGCGCGGTTTCCGACGAACTCGAGGCGCAGGGCGCGCTCGAGATCGTCCGCGCACTGCTCGCCGGCTCGCAAGCCGGCAAGGGCGAGGCCTGATGGCGGGCGGCGCGCGCGCATTCACCGCCGTTCTCACGCGCCCCGACGGCCAGTCGGCCGGGCTCGCCGCGCAACTGGCCGACGCCGGTTGCGACGTGCTCGAATTTCCGCTGATCGACATCGCGCCGGTCGACGATCCGGCGCCGCTCGCGGCCGCGTTCGCCGCGCTGGCCGACTATGCGCTCGTGATCTTCGTGTCGCCGAACGCGATCGATCGTGCACTCGCGCAGTACGGCGCGATCTGGCCGAACGCTCTGCCGGTCGGCGTGGTCGGCCCCGGCAGCGTCGCCGCGCTCGAGCGTCACGGCATCGCGCCGCCCGCGTATCGCGTGATCGCGCCGCAGCCGGGCAGCGACGGCAGCGCACCGCACTACGATTCCGAAGGATTGTTCGCGAGCATCGAGGCCGCGTTCGGCGGCGCCTCGGCGCTCGCCGGCAAGCGTGTGCTGATCGTGCGCGGCGACGGCGGCCGCGAATGGCTCGCCGATCGACTGCGCGAAGCGGGCGCCGACGTGACGCTGGTCGCCGCCTACCGGCGCGTCGTGCCCGAGCCGCGCATCGGCACGTGGGAGCGCGTGCATGCGCTGCTCGGCGGCGAGCCGCACGCGTGGCTCGTCACGAGTTCGGAGGGCGTGCGCAACCTGCACGAACTCGCGCGCGCGCATCTGAACGACACCGAGATCGAAGCGCTGAAGCACGCGCCGCTCGTGACGCCGCATCCGCGGATCGAGCAGACCGCGCGCGCATTGGGTTTTGATAGGATTACGCTGACCGGCGCGGGCGATGAGCGCATCGTCCGCGCGTTTCGAACGATGGCCGACGAGGCCGTCCAACCGGCGACAGCCGCACCGGTGACTAAACGCATGACAGATACCAACGATTCCAAAAGCGTCGCTTCCCAGCCGGCCGCCGCTTCCGCGCCGCCGTCGCAACCTTCGTATACCGCGTCCGAACCGCCCGCGCGCCGCGGCGGCAGTGCGGTGCTGTGGTTCGTCGTCGTCGTGCTCGGCTGCGCGGCGGGTGTCGGCGGCTACGCGCTGAACCGCAAGATCGACCGGCTCGACGATGCGCTCGTCGCACGCCAGAAGACGCTCGACGCGCAGGTCGCCGAGACGCGCACGAAGACCGAGCAGGCGCTCGCGAGCACGCATCAGGTCGACACGCAGCTCGCGCAGCTCGACGGCAAGCTCGCCGATGCGCAAAGCGCGCAGCAGGCGCTGCAGCAGCAGTACCAGGATCTGTCGCGCAACCGCGATGCGTGGATGCTCGAGGAAGTCGATCAGATGCTGTCGAGCGCGAGCCAGCAGCTGCAGCTGACCGGCAATACGCAGCTCGCGCTGATTGCGCTGCAGAATGCCGATGCGCGGCTCGCGACGTCGCAGAGCGCGCAGGCCGTGACGGTGCGCAAGGCGCTCGCGCAGGACATCGAGAAGCTGAAGGCCGCACCGTCGGCCGATCTGACCGGGCTCGCGATCAAGCTCGACGACGCGATCGCGCGGATCGACGCGCTGCCGCTGTCCGGCGAGGCGATCGTGCCGCACGCGGCGCCGAAGGCCGCGCCTGCCGACACGGCATCGGCCGCCGCCGCAGGCGAACCGCGCTGGAAGACGTGGTGGCACGACTTCTCGTCGGGTCTGACGCAGCAGCTGAAGGGCCTCGTGCAGGTGCGCCGGATCGACAACGCGGACGCGATGCTCGCGTCGCCCGACCAGGGCTACTTCGTGCGCGAGAACGTGAAGCTGCGGCTGCTCGCCGCGCGGCTGTCGCTGCTCGCGCGCAACGAGAGCGCGATGAAGGCCGACCTGCACGCCGCGCAGGCGTCGGTCGGCAAGTATTTCGATCAGGCGTCGAAGGACACGCAGACGGTCGAGGATCTGCTCAAGCAGGTCGACGGCGCGTCGCTGACGGTCGCGGTGCCGAACCTGAACACGAGCCTGAACGCCGTTCAGCAGTTCAAGAGCCGGGGGTAACGATGACGCTTCGAGGAATCGTCTGGCTCGCGGTCCTGTTCGCGATCGCCGTCGCGCTCGCCACCGTCGGGCGTTTCGACGCCGGGCAGGTGCTGATCGTCTATCCGCCGTATCGCGTCGACGTGTCGCTGAACCTGTTCGTGATATCCGTCGTCGTGCTGTTCATCGTCGTGTATGCGTTGCTGCGCATCGTGCGCAACATCTGGCGGATGCCGCAGCGGGTCGCCGCCTATCGCGCGCGTACGCGCAACGAGAAGGCCCAGGCATCGCTGCGCGATGCGATCGCGAACCTGTACGCAGGCCGTTTCTCGCGTGCGGAGAAGGCCGCGCGCGAAGCGCTCGCCGTCGACGCGAACCAGGGCGCGGCGAGCCTCGTCGCGGCCACCGCCGCGCATCGGATGCACGAGTACACGCGCCGCGACGAGTGGCTGTCGAAGGTCGACGCGCTCGAATGGCAGGACGCGCGGCTGCTCGCGACGGCCGACATGCGTGCGGACGCGCGCGATGCCGACGGCGCGCTCGCCGCGCTCGCCGATCTGCAGGCGGGCGGCAAGCGCATTCATGCGCAGCAGGTCGCGCTGCGCGCGCAGCAGCAGCTGAAGAACTGGGCGGAAGTGCTGAAGCTCGCGAAGGCGCTCGAGAAGCGCGAGGCGCTGCATCCGGCGGCGGCCGTGCGGCTGCGGCAGCAGGCCGCCGAGAATCTGCTGCGCGAACGCCGTCACGATGCGGATGCGCTGCTCGAGATCTGGCAGTCGCTGTCGCCGGCCGAGCGGCAGTCGCCGCGCCTCGCCGATCTCGCGGCCGAGCTGCTGGTCGCGCTCGAGCGCCGTACCGAAGCGCGCCGCATCGTCGAGGATGCGCTCGCGCACAACTGGGACGCGCGTCTGCTGCGCCGCTATCCGGACACGGCCGGCGCCGATGCGCTGCCGCTGATCCAGAAGGCCGAAGGGTGGAAGAAGGATCATCCGGAGGATGCAGACCTGCTGTTCGCGCTCGGCCGCCTCTGCCAGCAGCAGCAGCTGTGGGGCAAGGCGCAGTCGTTCCTCGAGGCGGCGCTGAAGCTCGCCGACAACGAGGCGCTGAAGGTGCGCGCGCACCGCGCGCTCGCGCGGCTGTTCGAGCATCTCGGCGAAACCGACAAGGCCGCGAAGCACTACCGCGAAAGCGCGCTCGCGATCACCGTGGTGTGACGCGCGGCGTTTGCCGCTTGTGGCACGCGCAGCAAAAAACGATGCCCCGAACGCCTGACGGCCTTCGGGGCATTTTTCTTGTCGGTCGCGCGCGGCCAGGCCGCTTAGTCGCGGCTGCGGTACACCGGCGTCATTTATCGACGAGCCGCTTCGGCACCGACAGCGCGAGCAGGCCGCCGAGCACGAGGAAGCCGGCCAGCATGTACATGCCCGCGTCGTTCGCGCCGGTCGCCTGCTTGAGCCAGCCCATCAGATAGGGGCTCAGGAAGCCCGCGAGGTTGCCGATCGAGTTGATCATCGCGATGCCCGCAGCGGCGGCCGCGCCGCCGAGGAACGCGGTCGGCAGGCTCCAGAACAGCGGCAGCGTCGTCAGGATGCCGATCGTCGCGAGCGTGAGGCCGAGCATCGCGAGCGCCGTCTCGTGTGCCCACACGACCGACAGCACGAGACCGACCGCGCCGAGCGCGGCCGGAATCGCGAGGTGCCAGCGCCGTTCGCGATGCTTGTCCGCGCTGCGCGCGATCAAGATCATCGCGACGACCGCGGCCGCATACGGCACGGCCGACAGCAGGCCGATCGCGAGCGTGTCGGTCACGCCGGTCGCCTTGATGATGGTCGGCAGCCAGAAGCCGACGCCGTACAGCCCCATCACGAACGAGAAGTAGATCAGCGCCATCAGCCATACGCGCGGGCTCGCCATCACCGCGCCGAGCGGCAGGTCTTCCTTCGTCGCTTCCTCCGCGTCGACGTTGCGCGCGAGCAGCGCCTTTTCCTCGTCGGTGAGCCACGTCGCTTTCGCGATCCGGTCGTCGAGCGCGAAGAACACGAGCACGCCGGCGAGCACCGACGGAATGCCTTCGAGCAGGAACAGCCACTGCCAGCCGTGCCAGCCGCTGATGCCGTCGAACGCCTTCAGGATGAAGCCCGAGATCGGGCCGCCGATCACGCCCGACAGCGCGACGGCCGTCATGAAGAACGTCGTCATGCGGCCGCGCCGGTGCGCGGGATACCAGTAGGTCAGGTACAGGATCACGCCGGGAAAGAAGCCCGCTTCCGCGACGCCGAGCAGAAAGCGCATCACGTAGAACATCGCGGGCGTCGTCACGAACATCGTGAGGATCGAGATCACGCCCCACGTCGCCATGATCCGCGCGATCCAGACGCGCGCGCCCACCTTGTGCAGGATGATGTTGCTCGGCACCTCGAACAGGAAGTAGCCGAAGAAGAAGATGCCCGCGCCGAGCCCGTACACGGTATCGCTGAGATTCAGGTCGCCCGCCATCTGCAGCTTCGCGAAGCCGACGTTGACGCGGTCGAGATACGCGACCACGTAGCAGAGCAGCAGCAGCGGCGTGAGCCGCCACGATACCTTCCGGTAGGTTGCTTCCTCGAATGCGCCGGACGAGCCCGGCAGCGACTGCGTCGATGTTGCCATGTTGTCTCCTGTCCTTGTCGTGAGCCGGCAGCGCACGGGTGCGGCGCCGGTTGTCGTGCTAGGCATTGCGGTGCAGCGATGCCGGCGCTCGCGCGCCGGGTCCGGAAGCGGCGGACGCTAGATGCAGCGGCCGCCGTCGACTTCGAGGCAGACGCCCGTGATGAATTCGGCTTCGTCGGACGCGAGATAGAGCGCCGCGTTCGCGATGTCCTGCGGCGTCGAGAAGCGGCCGAGCGGAATCGTCGCGAGGAAGCGGCGGCGATTCTCGGGCGTGTCTTCGCAGCCCATGAACTCGGTCATGAGCGCGGTCTCGCCGAGTACCGGGTTGATGCAGTTCACGCGGATGCGATCGGCGCCGAGCTCGGCCGCGAGCGACTTGCTCGCGGTGATCATCGCGCCTTTCGTGCTGTTGTACCAGACGAGGCCCGGGCGCGGCCGCACGCCGGCCGTCGAGGCGACGTTGACGAACACGCCGCCGCCCTGCGTGCGGAAATACGGCACGAAGGTCTGCACGCTCCAGAACAGGCTCTTCATGTTCACCGCGTACACGCGGTCGAACTCGGCTTCGGTCACGTCGAGCACGGGCTTGTTGCGATGCGTGGTGCCCGCGTTGTTCACGACGATCTGCACCGCGTGGAAATCGTCGAGCGCCGCCTGCAGCAGCGCGCGCCAGTCGTCGCTTTGCGACACGTCGCCCGCGACCGCGATCGCCTTGCCGCCTGCGAGCGCGATCTCGCTCGCGACACGCTCGGCCGCCGCGCCGTTCAGATCGTTGACGACGACGTTCGCGCCTTCGCGCGCATACGTCTTCGCGATGCCTTCGCCGAAGCCCGAGCCGCCGCCCGTGACGATCGCCGTCTTGCCGCTCAACCGCATGGTCTGTCTCCTGTATTCGATTCGTTGTCGTCGTATTGCTGCGCGGCCGATGCGCTGCACCGCGGCCGGCATGCACGGATGCGCGCGCCGCCGCCCGCGTGGCCGCTCAGCCGTGCCGGATCGCGATCGTCTTCAGCGCGGTGAAGCCGTACAGCGCCTCGAAGCCCTTTTCGCGACCGTGACCCGAATGCCCGGTGCCGCCGAACGGCAGCTCGACGCCGCCGCCGGCGCCGTAGTTGTTGATGAACACCTGGCCCGCGCGCACGCGCCGCGCGAGCCGCATCTGACGCGCGCCGTCGCGCGTCCAGATGCCGGCCACGAGCCCGTACGGCGTGCCGTTGGCGAGCGCGAGCGCTTCGTCTTCGTCGGCGAAGCGCATCGCGGCGAGCACGGGCCCGAACACTTCCTCCTGCGCGAGGCGATGCGACGGCGGCACGTCGCGCAGCAGCGCGGGCGCCTGGTAGAAGCCGGTTTCCGGCGCGTCCGCGACGACCTGCCCGTGCGCGGCCATCGGAATGCCGTCATGCTGCGCATCGGACAGGAAGTCCCACACGCGCTGCTGCTGCTTCGCGTTGATCAGCGGGCCGCAGTCGAGATCGGCGCGGCTCGGGCCGACGCGCAGCCCGTTGAATGCGGTCGCGAGCCGTTCGACGAGCGGCTCGTAGACAGCGCGCTCGATCAGCACGCGGCTGCCCGCCGAACAGGTCTGGCCGCCGTTCTGCACGATCGCCGACACGAGCACGGGCAGCGCCGCGTCGAGGTCGGCATCGGCGAACACGATCTGCGGCGACTTGCCGCCGAGCTCGAGCGTGACGGGCACGTGGTTCTCGGCGGCCATCTGCGCGACGAGCTTGCCGGTTGCCGGCGAGCCGGTAAACGAAATGTGGTCGATGCCCGGATGACGCGCGAGCGCGGCACCCGCCTCGTGGCCGTAACCGGTGACGATGTTCAGCGCGCCGGCCGGCAGCCCGGCTTCGGCCGCGAGCTGCGCGATGCGCAGCAGCGACAGGCAGGCGTCCTCGGCCGGCTTCACGACGCACGCGTTGCCGGCCGCGAGCGCCGCGCCGACGCTGCGCCCGAAGATCTGCATCGGATAGTTCCACGGCACGATGTGGCCCGTCACGCCGTGCGGCTCGCGTACGGTCAGCACCGTGTAGCCGGCCTGATAGGGCAGCGTTTCGCCGTGCAGCTTGTCGGCGGCGCCCGCGTAGAACTCGAAGTAGCGCGCGAGCGCGGCTGCGTCGGCGCGTGCCTGCTTGAGCGGCTTGCCGGTGTCGCGCGCCTCGATCGCGGCCAGTTCGTCGAGATGATCGGCGACGCGCATCGAGAGCCGCATCAGCACGCGGCCACGCTCGGCCGCGCTCG
>NZ_KV786932.1:0-1880 GCF_001806955.1 Burkholderia sp. HMSC10F09 | reverse complement strand
CGACGTCGGGGAAGAAGCGATCGTCATCGTATTCAACGGTTCTCTCCGGCCGGAGCGCGATCCGGCGGAATGCCGCGCGACGCGAACGAAGCGCCGCGCGGCCGGTTGCATCGGGACAGCGGTGCGATTACTTCGTCGCCCACGCGGCGAAGCGCTGCTCGAGTTCGTCGCTGTGATCGGTCCAGAACCCGATGTCTTCCAGCACCGCGTTCTTGCCGTTGGCCGGCGAATTCGGCAGATTCGCGAGCGTCTTCGCGTCGAGCGACTTGATCGCCGCGATGTTCGCCGGCCCGTACGCGATGTGCTGCGCGTATGCCTGCTGCGGCTTCGGCGTCAGCGTGTAGGCGATGTACTGCTCGGCAAGCGCCTTGTTCGGCGAGCCCTTCGGAATCGCCCAGTAGTCGAGATCGTAGATGCTGCCGTTCCACACGACCTTCAGGTTCTTGCCTTCCTTCTGCGCGGCATCGATGCGGCCGTTGTACGCGGTCGACATCACGACGTCGCCGGCGACGAGGAACTGCGGCGGCTGCGCGCCCGCTTCCCACCACTGGATATACGGCTTCAGTTCGTCGAGCTTCTTGAACGCACGGTCCTGGCCGGCCTTCGTGCCGAGCACCTTGTACACGTCCTTGGGCGCGACGCCGTCGGCCATCAGCGCGAACTCGAGGTTATAGCGCGCGCCCTTGCGCATTCCGCGCTTGCCCGGGAATTTCTTCACGTTCCAGAAATCGGCCCAGCCGGTCGGTGCGGTCTTCAGCTTGTCGGCGTTGTACGACAGCGCGGTCGACCAGACGAAGAAGCCGACGCCGCACACTTGCGGCGCTTCCGGAATGAGGTCCGACTTCTTCGCGATTTTCGACCAGTCGAGTTTCTCGTACAGCCCTTCGTCGCAGCCGCGATTCAGGTCGCCCGACTCGACTTCGACCACGTCCCAGTTGACGTGCTTCGCTTCGACCATCGCTTTCACCTTGGCCTGCTCGCCGTTGTACTCGACGGCGGTGACCTTGTTGCCGGTCGCCTTCTCGAACGGCTGGTTGAACGCGACCTTCTGCGCGTCGCCGTTCGCGCCGCCGAAGTTGACGACCGTCAGCTCCGCCGCCGTTGCCGATGCGCCGACGGCAGCCAGCGCCAATGCGAGCGCGGTGCCGCGCACCGCAAAACCTGTTCCGTTCATGATCGTTGCTCTCCTCTTGTGGTGGTCGTGGTGAATGCGTGACGTTGTAATGGGCGACGTGCCGCGCGCTGTCGGCTCGCTCGGCGCGGGCGCCTACGCAAAGACGCGCAGATGCTCGGGCGCGAACGCGAGCGAGACCGGCGCGCCCGGCGAGAACGCGTCGAGCGCGCCGGTGCCGAGCGGCATCTTCACGAAGCATTCGTCCTGCCCCGGCAGCGCGCAACGCACGCGCACGTGATCGCCGAAATAGATGAGGCTGCGCGCCTCGCCCGTCAGCCGGTTCGCCGCCGCGCCGTTCGCGTGGCCATTCGCGTGGCCGTTCGCATCGCCATTGACGCGATCCGGCGCATGGCCGTTCGCACCCTGCGCCGCGAGGCTCATCCGCTCGGGCCGGATGCATGCGACGGCCGCCGCACCCTCGGCGACATCGCCGATGCGGCGGCCGACGAGGCGCGTGCCGTCGCCGAGCCGCAGCTCGCAGAACTCGCCGTCGACGCGCGCGATCGTGCCGCGCAGCCGGTTGCTGTCGCCGATGAAGTTCGCGACGAATTCGTTGCACGGCGATTCGTAGAGCCGGTCCACCGTGTCGAGCTGCTGCACGATGCCCTTGTCGAATACCGCCACGCGGTCCGACATCGTCAGCGCCTCGCCCTGGTCGTGCGTCACGTAGACGAACGTCACGCCGAGCTTCTCGTGCAGCGCCTTC
>NZ_KV786931.1:0-5200 GCF_001806955.1 Burkholderia sp. HMSC10F09 | reverse complement strand
TCGGTGCGTCGTCGAGCAGCGACGCCGCGGGCGCGGCGCGATGGAAGCGGTTCCGCGGCGCCGTCCGACTTCGCGCCGCGGCGTTTCGTAGTCGTACCTTCAGACGATTCGGCCTGCCGCCCGCGCGCTACGAGGTGCGCCCGTTTTTCCCCCTTTTCCCGTCGCTACACTCGTCGCATTCGATGCACCGCGCAGGCGGGGGCTGCGATTGCCCGCGCCTGCCGCCCATAACGACAGGACGACGGCACGATGGCAGAACCGAAGGCGCTTCCCCGCGACTGGCAGCGGATGTTTTCCGTCGGCCGCGGCGTGTCCGGACATCGCCGGATCGGCGCCTCGCCGCGCGCCGATCTGTTTCTGGCCGCCTTCATCGTCGCGGTCGTCGCGCTGTTCATCCTGCCGTTGCCGCAGGCCGCGCTCGACGGGATGATCTCGCTGAACCTGGCCGCAAGCGTCGTACTGCTGACGGTGTCGACCTACGTGCCGTCGGCGGTCAGCTTCTCGTCGTTTCCCGCGCTGCTGCTGTTTACGACGCTGTTCCGGCTCGCGCTGAACATCGCGTCGTGCAAGCTGATCTTGCTGCACGCGAACGCCGGTCACGTGATCGACGCGTTCGGGCGGCTCGTGGTCGGCAACAACGTCGTCGTCGGCGGTGTCGTGTTTCTCGTGATCGCCGTCGTGCAGTTCATCGTGATCGCGAAAGGCTCGGAGCGCGTGGCCGAGGTCGGCGCGCGCTTTTCGCTCGACGCGATGCCGGGCAAGCAGATGAGCATCGACGCGGATCTGCGCGCCGGCATCATCAGCGCGGACGAAGCGCGCGAGCGCCGCGAGAAGCTCGAGCAGGAATCGCAGATGCACGGCGCGATGGACGGCGCGATGAAGTTCGTGAAGGGCGACGCGATCGCCGGCCTCGTGATCGCGTTCATCAACATCGTCGCGGGCATCGCGGTCGGCACGCTGATGCACGGCATGGACATCGGCACCGCGCTGCAGCGCTACGCGATCCTGACGGTCGGCGACGGCATGGCGTCGCAGATTCCGTCGCTGCTCGTGTCGATCGCGGCCGGTATCGTGACCACGCGCGTCGCGACGCGCGACGCGCGGCAGCGCCAGCTCGGCGAGCAGCTGGGCGAACAGCTCGGCGCGCATCCGCGCGCGCTGCTGATCGCGGCGCTCGTGCTGGCCGGCTTCCTCGTCGTGCCCGGTTTCCCGAAATGGTCGTTCGCACTGATCGCGGTGGCGCTCGGCGCGTTCGCGCTGACGCAGCTCAAGCGCAGGACGACCGCACCGAGCTTCAACCTGATCCACGTGGCCGGACGCGTCGGCGCGGCCGACGACGGGCAGCCGGCGAAGGTGTCGCACGCGGCGGGCGTCACGTCGCTGATCGCGGTGTCGCTGGCCGACGATCTGCGCAGCACGCTGAACCTCGCGCAGCTGCAGGCCGCGCTGTCGAACGCGAAGGCGCGCGTCGACGCGGACATCGGCACGGTGTTCCCGCGCATCACGCTGAACGACGACGAGCGCGCGCCGAACGGCACGTACCGCATCTATCTGCAGGACGTGCTCGCCGCGCACGGTGCACTGAAGCCGGGCTGGCTGCTGTGGGACGGCGTCGCGCCGCTGCCCGAGCGCGCGGAGCGTCAGCCGGCCGAAGCGTTCGGCCCGTTCGCGACGGCACTGTGGGTCAAGCCGGACGGCGCGCCGCCGGACGGCAAGTGGCTGACGAGCGAGGCGGCGCTCGCCGCGCACGTCGAGCAGATCGTGCGCGGGCACGCTGACGAACTGCTCGGCATCCAGGAGACGCAGGCGCTCGTGCATCTGGTGCGGCGCGATCACCCGGAGCTTGTCGGCGAGCTGACGCGGCTCGTGCCGCTGCAGCGCGTGACCGAGGTGCTGCGCCGGCTGCTGGCCGAGCAGGTGCCGATCCGCAATCTGCGCGTGATCTTCGAAAGCCTGATCACGTGGGCGCCGAACGAGCCCGACGACGTGATCGCGCTCGTCGAACTCGTCCGCGTCGACCTGCGCCGGATGATCACCGACCGCCACGCGGGCGCCGCGCGCCAGCTGCGCGTCGTGCTGTTCGAGCAGAACCTGCAGGAGCGCATCGAGAACGCGGTGATGCGTACGAAGCAGGGCAATTTCCTTGCGCTGTCGAGTGCCGTGAAGCAGGACATCGGCGAGCAGGTGCGCGCGATCGTGCAATCGGCGCACGCGAGCGGCGCGCACGGCGCCGCGCGGCTCGCCGTGATGGTCGCGCTCGGCGCGCGGCGCTACGTGAAGACGATCCTGCAGCCGATGCTGCCCGATCTTCCGGTGCTGTCGTATCAGGAGATCGAGGAGGACGTGCAGCTGCATACGGTCGGCTGGGTGAAGAACCCGCCGGACGACGGCACGGTCGGCGCCGGCGCCGACGTGCGTACACCGGGCGTCGCGCAATGACGAGCTCGACGATCCTCGATCTCACGCGGCAGGCGCTGATGCTCGTGCTGCTGCTGTCGCTGCCGATCGTGCTGATCGCGACGGTCACGGGCCTCGTCGTCGCGATCCTGCAGGCGGTCACGCAGGTGCAGGACGCCAACATCGGGATCGCGGTGCGGCTGATCGCGGTGATGGTCGCGCTGGTGCTGCTGTCCGGCTGGCTCGGCAGCGAGGTGCTGCGCTTTGCGCAGCAGGCGCTCGAACGGATGTTCGTTTCTTCCACAGGAGTGTTTTGATGCGTCGACGCGTCGTCCCGATCCGGTTTCAGCCGCGCAGCCTGCCGCGCGCGGCGCTCGCGATGTGCGCGAGCGCGCTGCTTGCGGCGTCGCTCTGCATGACGATCGCGCAGCCCGCGCGCGCGGCCGACCTGCGCTGGCGCAACAAGCCGTTCACGATCGTCGCGAACGGCAAGAAGATCGGCGACTTCATTCGCGAGCTCGCGTCGTCGCAGGGCGTGACGGCCGTCGTCGATCCGAAGGTCGACGGCGTGATCAGCGGGCGCTTCTCGGGCACGCCGCAGCAGACGCTCGACACGATCTGCTCGACGTACGGACTCACGTGGTACTACGACGGCTCGTTCCTCTACGTCGATCCGGCCGACCAGTCGCAGACGCAGATGATCCCGATTCCGCCGAACGCGGGCGGCGAGATCGGCCGCGCGCTGCAGGCGATGCAGATTCCCGACAAGCGCTACACGCTCGTGATCAACGATCGCGCGAACAGCGTGTACGTGGCCGGCCCGCGCCGCTACGTCGAGCTCGTGCGGCAGGCGATCGGCAGCGTCGGCGATCCGTCGGCGAACGGCCAGCACGCGGACATCCGCGCGTTCCGGCTCAAGTACGCGTGGGCGTCCGACTTCACGATCAATCGCTCGGGCAAGGAAGTGACGGTGCCGGGCGTCGCGACGATCCTGCGCCGGCTGTTCGGCAAGGGCGGCGGTACGGGCCCGATGCCGACGAGCGCGCCGCTCGGCCAGGCCGCGCGGCAGGTCAAGCTCGGCTCGGGGCTGACGATCGCGGTGCCGCGCCTCGAATTCCCCGATCTGTCGGGCGGCCCGCGCAGCGGCGGCTACGGCGGCGAATCGGCCGCGGGCAGCACGTTCTCGCCGTTCGCGAGCGGCGGCGACACGCTGCCGCAGATCGAGGCCGATCCGGCGATCAACGCGGTGATCGTGCGCGACCTGCCGGAGAACATGTACCGCTACCAGTCGCTGATCGCGCAGCTCGACGAGCGGCCGCGGATCGTCGAGATCAACGTGACGATCATCGACATCAACGAGGATTCGCTCGACAGCCTCGGGATCGACTGGCGGCTGCACACGACGCACGGCGACGTGCAGATCGGCAACGGCGCGAACCCGCTGAACGGCAACACGCAGTACAACGGCGCCGGCAATCCGCCGCTGACGTTCGGGATCGGCGCGAGCGAGTCCGGGCAGACGGGCACCTTCATGCCGACCGGCATCGCGCTCACCGCATCGATCGGCGGATCGTTGCGCAACTACCTGCTCACGCGCGTAAATGCGCTCGCGCAGAAAGGGCAGGCGCAGCTGCATTCGAAGCCGAAGGTGCTCGCGCTCGACAACACCGAGGCGATTCTCGAGAACCTCACGCAGTTCTACGTGCAGGTGCAGGGCTATCAGGATTCGTCGCTGTACAGCGTGACGACCGGCACGAGCATCAAGGTGACGCCGATGATCGTCGACGATGCGATCCGCAATGCGGCCGCCGTGTCGGGCCGTCCGGAAAGCGTAATGATGTCGATCGACATCCAGGACGGCAACATCGTGCCGGGGCAGGCGGTGTCGAACGTGCCGGTGATCCAGCAGCGCAACATCGTCACGAAGACGATGATCGACGAAGGCAAGAGCCTGCTGATCGCGGGCTTCAACGACGACGAGGTGCGCCTGAACAAGAGCGGCGTGCCCTGGCTGTCCGACATTCCGCTGATCGGCAACCTGTTCAAGTACACCGACAAGTCCGGCAACCACATGGAGCGCTTCTATCTGCTGACGCCTCGCGTGGTGTCGAGCGCGTCGATGTACGCGCCGGACGGCTCGCCGGTGAATCCGGGCGTCGATGCGCCGGCCGACCCGAACGGCGTGTCGATGTACCGGCCGCCCGACAACGACATCGCGGTGCCGCTGACGCCGCGCCCGCTGCCCGGCACGAAGTTCGGGCCGCCCGCGTTGCCGCCGCCCGCCCAGGACGCGGCGTCGCAGCCGGTGGCGACGACCGCAGGAGCGTCCGTCCATGTCGACGAGCATCATTGAACCGCACGGCGACGGCGCATTGCCCGGCGGCGCCGGCAGCGGCGCGGCCGCGCTCGCGTCGCCGTGGAATCTGTGCTTTCTGAGCGGCCCGATGTACGGCCGCACGATGTCGCTCGCACGCGGCGCGAACTGGGTCGGCACCGCGGCCGACTGCGAAGTGATCCTGCCCGATCGCGAGATCGGCGCGAAGCAGGTGTGCCTGCAGGTCGGCGCGCTCGCGGTCACCGTGCAGAACCACGGCGGCGACACGGGCGCGCCGGTGCTGCTCAACGACGAACCGCTCGGCAGCGGCCGTCGGTCGCTGACGCCGCAGGACGTCGTGACGGTCGGCTCGATCCGTTTCGGCATCGCGCGGCACGCGCAGGCGAGCGTCGCGGTGCCCGACGACACCGGCGCGCCCGACGTCGCGCCCGCCGCACCGTGGCTCGGCTGGCTGACGGGCGGGCTGCG
>NZ_KV786930.1:0-19108 GCF_001806955.1 Burkholderia sp. HMSC10F09 | reverse complement strand
GATGCCGCGCAGGCGCAGCCGGCGCGTGCGCCGCGCAAGGAAGGCGCGGCCAAGGGCGGGCGCGGCAAGTCCGGCGGCAAGCGCGAAGGCGCGGGCGGCAAGGGCGCGCAGGGTCAAGGCCAAGGCCACGCCAAGCGTGGCGGCGCGTCGAAGGGCGAAGGCGAAGCGGCGCAGGACGACCTGTTCGCCTACGTGACGTCGCCGGCGTTCGACGCGGACAACGCGGCACCGGGCAGCGGCGTGCGTGCGCCGATGCTGCGCCGCGGCCGCGGTCAGCCGGCGAACAAGCGCGTACTGTCGCCGGACGACGACGCGCCGAAGCTGCACAAGGTGCTCGCGGAGGCGGGCATGGGCTCGCGCCGCGAAATGGAGGAGCTGATCATTGCCGGCCGCGTGTCGGTGAACGGCGAACCCGCGCATATCGGCCAGCGGATCATGCCGACCGACCAGGTGCGGATCAACGGCAAACCGGTCAAGCGCAAGCTGCCGAACAAGCCGCCGCGCGTGCTGCTCTACCACAAGCCGACCGGCGAGATCGTCAGTCACGCGGATCCGGAAGGCCGTCCGTCGGTGTTCGATCGCCTGCCGCCGATGAAGACGGCGAAATGGCTCGCGGTCGGCCGCCTCGACTTCAACACCGAAGGTCTGCTGATGCTGACGACCTCCGGCGACCTCGCGAACCGCTTCATGCATCCGCGCTACAGCGTCGAGCGCGAGTACGCGGTGCGCGTGGTCGGCGAGCTGTCGGAAAGCGCGCGCCAGAAGCTGCTGCACGGCATCGAGCTCGACGACGGTCCCGCGAACTTCCTGCGCATCCGCGACGGCGGCGGGGAGGGCACGAATCACTGGTATCACGTCGCGCTGGCCGAAGGCCGTAACCGCGAAGTGCGCCGGATGTTCGAGGCGGTCGGCCTGATGGTGAGCCGCCTGATCCGCACGCGTCACGGCCCGATTCCGCTGCCGCGCGGCCTGAAGCGCGGCCGCTGGGAGGAGCTCGACGAGGCGCAGGTGCGCAAGCTGATGGCGACGGTCGGCCTGAAGGCGCCGT
Organism: Burkholderia sp. HMSC10F09; assembly: GCF_001806955.1. Taxonomy (NCBI): domain Bacteria; kingdom Pseudomonadati; phylum Pseudomonadota; class Betaproteobacteria; order Burkholderiales; family Burkholderiaceae; genus Burkholderia; species Burkholderia sp. HMSC10F09. Next base: position 18,060 of record NZ_KV786930.1, on the reverse strand, counting down.
CGGAAGAGAAGGGCAAGCGCGGCGGCGGCCAGGCCGAGCGCCGGCAGCCCGATCCGATGCAGACATCGATGGGCTTCATCAGCCGCGAGCCGGTGCTGACGACCCACGGCCAGCTCGACCAGCCGCGCCGCGGCGGTCGGCGCGGCGGCCCCGGCCTGCCGGGCCTGAGCGGCTACGGCAGCCTGCCGGTCGCGTCGGGGGACGGCAATCGCGCGGGCGGCCGCGACGTCGACGGCAATCGCGCGTCGCATGGCGGCGCAGGCGGCAAGCGTGGCGGCGGCAAGGGCGGCAATCGCAACCCGAACGGCAATCGCGCGGATGGCGGCGCCGGCAACGGCGGCCCGCGCGGCGGTCAGCGTCCGCAGCGCGGCGGGCGTTCGCGCGGCCGTTGAGCGGCGCGTTGCGCGAGGCGCGACAGCGCCGCGCCGGCAAGACCGGGTCGATCCGGTCTTGTCGGCGCATTGCATTTTGCGTAATCGACGCTATATGAATAGTCGGCGGCGCGCAGACCGTTTTGCAGGAATTCGCTTTTAACGGTATATCGCGCGCTGTTCCGGCGGCCGACGCTTGGCGTTTGCGCCAAAAATCGCTATAATCGCGGAGTCGCTGGGCGTACGGATTCGATGTGCGGCTCAGGTGCGACCACCGGTAAGAAGATGGGCGTTCCGCCCATTTTTTTTTGCTGAAACGGTTAGGCATCTCGGGTAGCGCTTCCTGCGCCGGCTAAGGCGCGCGCCCGCGGGTGAATCGCGAGCGGCGGGCGCGAACACCTGAGAGGACACTGTGCAACTGACGGAACTGATAGAAACCACGGTCACCGGGCTCGGCTACGAGCTGGTGGATCTCGAGCGTACCGGGCGCGGCATGCTTTGCGTCTATATCGATCAGCCTGCCGGCATCTCGCTCGAAGATTGCGAAAAGGTCACGCGTCAGCTCCAGCACGTCTTGACGGTCGAAAACATCGATTACGAACGGCTCGAAGTCTCGTCTCCGGGGCTCGACCGCCCGTTGAAGAAGCTGGCCGACTTCGAGCGCTTCGCCGGCAGTGAAGTCTCCGTGACCTTGAAAAAGCCGCTGGACGGGCGCAAGACGTACCGGGGCATTCTGCACGCGCCGAACGGCGAAACGATCGGTTTGGAATTTGAGAGGAAGAAGGGCGAGGCGGCCATGCTGGATTTCACGCTGGCCGACATCGACAAAGCCCGCCTGATTCCGCAAGTTGACTTTAGGAGCCGCAAATAATGAGTCGCGAAGTTTTGATGCTGGTGGATGCGCTGGCGCGCGAGAAAAACGTCGACAAGGATGTGGTGCTGGGCGCGCTCGAGGCTGCGCTCGCGTCCGCTTCCAAGAAGCTGTTCGACGAAGGCGCCGAAATCCGCGTCCATATCGATCGCGAAAGCGGCGAGCACGAAACCTTCCGTCGCTGGCTCGTCGTGCCCGACGAAGCGGGCCTGCAGGAGCCGGATCGCGAGATCCTGCTGTTCGAAGCGCGCGAGCAGAAGCCCGACGTCGAAGTCGGCGAATACATCGAGGAACCCGTTCCGTCGATCGAATTCGGCCGGATCGGCGCGCAGGCCGCGAAGCAGGTGATCCTGCAGAAGGTGCGCGATGCCGAACGCGAGCAGATCCTGAACGACTACCTCGAGCGCGGCGAAAAGATCATGACCGGCACGGTGAAGCGCCTCGACAAGGGCAACTTCATCGTCGAATCGGGTCGCGTCGAGGCGCTGCTGCGCCGCGATCAGCTGATCCCGAAGGAAAACCTGCGCGTGGGCGACCGCGTGCGCGCGTACATCGCGAAGGTCGACCGCACCGCCCGCGGCCCGCAGATCGAACTGTCGCGCACCGCGCCCGAGTTCCTGATGAAGCTGTTCGAGATGGAAGTGCCGGAGATCGAGCAGGGCCTGCTCGAGATCAAGGCCGCCGCTCGCGATCCGGGCGTGCGCGCGAAGATCGGCGTCATCGCGTACGACAAGCGGATCGATCCGATCGGCACCTGCGTCGGCATTCGCGGCTCGCGCGTGCAGGCCGTGCGCAACGAGCTCGGTGGCGAAAACATCGACATCGTGCTATGGTCGGAGGATCCCGCCCAGTTCGTGATCGGCGCGCTCGCGCCGGCCGCTGTCCAGTCGATCGTCGTCGATGAAGAAAAGCATTCGATGGATGTCGTTGTCGACGAGAACGAGCTGGCCGTCGCGATCGGCCGTAGCGGTCAGAACGTTCGCCTTGCCAGCGAACTGACCGGCTGGCAGATCAACATCATGACCCCGGACGAGTCCGCCCAGAAGCAGGGCGAGGAGCGCGACCGGCTGCGTGCACTGTTCATGACGCGTCTCGACGTCGACGAAGAAGTCGCCGACATCCTGATCGACGAAGGCTTCACGAGCCTCGAAGAGATTGCTTACGTGCCGCTCAACGAAATGCTCGAGATCGAAGCGTTCGACGAGGACACCGTGCACGAACTGCGCAACCGCGCGCGCGATGCGCTGCTGACGATGGCGATCGCGAACGAGGAAAAGGTCGAAAACGCGGCGCTGGATCTGAAGAGCCTCGACGGCGTGACGCCGGAGCTGCTCGCGAAGCTGGCCGAACACGGTGTGGCGACGCGCGACGATCTCGCCGAGCTGGCGGTGGACGAACTGGTCGACATGACCGGAATGGAAGAGGATGCCGCTAAGGCGTTGATCATGAAAGCACGTGAACACTGGTTCCAGTGAGAAATGACCATGGCGCACTGATTTGATGGCGGCCGTATGGCCTGACCCGATGCTAACCGCAAGGAATCGGTCCTTGCACTAAGAGGAATGAATGGCGAGTAACAACGTAGCCCAATTTGCCGCGGAACTGAAAATGCCTGCTGGTGTGCTGCTCGAACAGCTGCAGGCAGCGGGCGTCCAGAAAGCGAGTGAAGACGATGCGCTGTCCGAGGCGGACAAGGCGCGTCTGCTCGATCATTTGCGCAAGTCGCACGGCGCAACCGATGGCGACAAGCGCAAGATCACGCTGACCCGCAAGCATACGTCGGAGATCAAGCAGTCTGACGCGACGGGCAAGGCTCGCACCATTCAGGTCGAGGTGCGCAAGAAGCGCACGTTCGTCAAGCGCGACGACGTGAGCGATGTCGCGGAACAGGGTCAGGCGCAGGTCGCCGAAGCGGACGACGATGCGGAGCTGAAGCGTCGCGAGGAAGAGGCGCGCCGCGAGGCCGCGCTGCTCGAGAAGCAGGCGCAGGAACTGCGCGAGCGTCAGGAACGCCTGGAGCGCGAGGAAGCGGAACGCCGTGCCCGCGAGGAAGCGGCCGAGGCCGAACGCCGTCGCGCGGAGGAAGAAGCCGCGGCCAAGCGTGCGGCAGCCGAAGCGGCCGCCGCGCAACAGGCGGCGCAGCAGGCAGCTGCGGCCCAGCAGGCGGCGGCACCGGCCGATTCGGCGCAGGACGAAGCACGTGCGGCTGCCGAGCGCGCAGCGCAGCGCGAAGCGGCGAAGAAGGCCGAAGACGCCGCGCGCGAGGCTGCCGAAAAGGCGCGCGCCGAGCAGGAAGAAATTCGCAAGCGCCGCGAGGCGGCGGAAGCCGAAGCGCGTGCGATCCGCGAGATGATGAACACGCCGCGCAAGGCCGTGGTCAAGGCGGTCGAACCGCCGAAGCCGGCCGAACCGGCGAAGCCCGCCGAGGCGAAGGGCACGCTGCACAAGCCGGCGAAGCCGGAAGGTGCGCAGGCGCGTCCGGCCGCGAAGAAGCCGGCGGCTGCGCCGGCTGCCACGCCGGCGCCGGCAGGCGCGGGCGACCGCAACAAGAAGCCGGGCGGCGGCAAGGGCGGCTGGCAGGACGACGCGGCGAAGCGGCGCGGCATCAAGACGCGCGGCGATTCGAGCGGCGGCGTCGACCGCGGCTGGCGCGGCGGCCCGAAGGGGCGCGGCCGTCACCAGGACAACGCTTCGTCGTTCCAGGCGCCGACCGAGCCGATCGTGCGTGAAGTGCACGTGCCGGAAACCATCTCGGTGGCCGATCTCGCGCACAAGATGGCGATCAAGGCCTCCGAAGTCATCAAGGTGATGATGAAGATGGGCCAGATGGTCACGATCAACCAGGTACTCGACCAGGAAACGGCGATGATCGTCGTCGAGGAACTGGGTCACCGCGCGCTCGCAGCGAAGCTGGACGATCCGGAAGCGCTGCTCGTCGAAGGCGAAACCGGCTCCGACGCAGAGCAACTGCCGCGTCCGCCGGTCGTCACGGTGATGGGTCACGTCGACCACGGCAAGACCTCGCTGCTCGACTACATCCGTCGCGCGAAGGTCGCGGCGGGCGAAGCGGGCGGCATTACGCAGCACATCGGCGCGTATCACGTCGAGACGCCGCGCGGCGTCGTCACGTTCCTCGATACGCCGGGTCACGAGGCGTTCACGGCGATGCGTGCACGCGGCGCGAAGGCGACCGACATCGTGATTCTGGTTGTCGCGGCCGACGACGGCGTGATGCCGCAGACGAAGGAAGCGATCTCGCACGCGAAGGCGGGCGGAGTGCCGATCGTCGTCGCGATCAACAAGATCGACAAGCCGGAAGCGAACCCCGACCGCGTGAAGCAGGAACTGGTCGCCGAAGGCGTCGTGCCGGAAGAGTACGGTGGCGATTCGCCGTTCGTGCCGGTGTCGGCAAAGACGGGCGCGGGCATCGACGATCTGCTCGAGAACGTGCTGCTGCAGGCCGAAGTGCTGGAACTGAAGGCACCGGTCGAGGCGCCGGCGAAGGGCATCGTGATCGAAGCGAAGCTCGACAAGGGCAAGGGTCCGGTCGCGACGATGCTCGTGCAGTCCGGTACGCTGAGCCGCGGCGACATCGTGCTGGCCGGTACCGCATACGGCCGTGTGCGTGCGATGCTCGACGAGAACGGCAAGCCGACGAAGGAAGCCGGCCCGTCGATCCCGGTCGAGATCCAGGGTCTGTCGGAAGTGCCGGCCGCTGGCGAGGAAGTCATCGTGCTGCCGGACGAGCGCAAGGCGCGCGAAATCGCGCTGTTCCGTCAGGGCAAGTTCCGCGACGTGAAGCTGGCGAAGCAGCAGGCGGCGAAGCTGGAAAGCATGCTCGAGCAGATGGGCGAAGGCGAAGTGCAGAACCTGCCGCTCATCATCAAGGCCGACGTGCAAGGCTCGCAGGAAGCGCTGGTGCAGTCGCTGCTCAAGCTGTCGACCGACGAAGTGCGCGTGCAGATTGTGCACAGCGCGGTGGGCGGCATCAGCGAAAGCGACGTCAACCTCGCGACCGCGTCGAAGGCCGTCATCATCGGCTTCAACACGCGTGCGGACGCACAGGCGCGCAAGCTGGCCGAAGCGAACGGCATCGACATCCGCTACTACAACATCATCTACGACGCAGTGGATGAGGTGAAGGCGGCGATGTCCGGCATGCTGGCGCCGGAGAAGCGCGAAGTCGTGACGGGCATGGTCGAGGTGCGCCAGGTGTTCAAGGTGCCGAAGGTCGGCACGGTCGCCGGCTGTATGGTCACCGACGGTATCGTCAAGCGTTCGTCGTCGGTGCGCGTGCTGCGCAACAACGTCGTGATCTTCACGGGCGAACTCGAATCGCTGAAGCGCTTCAAGGACGACGTGAAGGAAGTCAAGCAAGGCTTCGAATGCGGTATGTCGGTGAAGAATTTCAACGACATCCTCGAAGGCGACCAGTTCGAAGTCTTCGAAGTGACCGAAGTCGCGCGTACGCTGTAACGCGATCGCGCATCGGCTCATGGGCGGGGCAGGCTTGGGCCTGTCCCGCCCATTTTTTCATGGCCGCGCGCCGTCCGGCGCGCCGCCGTTTTATCCTGATAAACGGATCAGGGATTCGATCATGTCCAGGAAACGTACTTCTCCCAATCGCAACGTGCAGATCGCCGACCAGATTCAGCGCGATCTGTCCGAACTCATCATGCGCGAGGTCAAGGATCCGCGCATCGGCATCGTGACCATCCAGAGCGTCGAACTGACGCCGGACTACGCGCACGCGAAGGTCTATTTCACGACGCTGACCGGCGATCCGGCCGCGACGCAGCAGGCGCTGAACCACGCGTCGGGTCATCTGCACAACCTGCTGTTCAAGCGGCTGCACATCCATACGGTGCCAACGCTGCACTTCCATTACGACCAGACGATCGAGAAGGCCGTCGCGATGTCGCGTCTGATCGACGAGGCGAACGCGACGCGTGCGAAGGACGACGACGAGGCCGACGCGCCGGCGAAGGACGACTGAGCGTATCCCGCCTATGACCAATGCAGCATCCCAACGTCCGCGCGTGCCGCGCCGCGCGCTGGACGGCGTCCTGCTGCTCGACAAGCCGGTCGGCCTGTCGAGCAACGATGCGCTGATTCGCGCGAAGCGCCTGTACCTCGCGAAGAAGGCCGGGCATACCGGCACGCTCGATCCGCTCGCATCGGGCCTGCTGCCGCTGTGCTTCGGCGAAGCGACGAAGTTCTCGCAGGATCTGCTCGAGGCGGACAAGACCTATGAAGCGACGATGCGGCTCGGCGTGCGTACCGCGACCGGCGATGCCGAAGGCGAGGTGCTCGACACGCGGCCCGTCGCATGCGATCGCGCGGGCGTGGAAGCGGCGCTCGTGCGTTTCACGGGCGACATCGTGCAGGTGCCGCCGATGTATTCGGCGCTCAAGCGCGACGGCAAGCCGCTGTACGAATACGCGCGTGCCGGTCAGACGGTCGAGCGCGAAGCTCGCAGCGTGACGATTCACGCACTCGACTTGCTCACATGCGAACTGCCGGACGTGACGTTTCGCGTCACGTGCAGCAAGGGCACGTATGTGCGCACGCTCGCGGAAGACATCGGCGAAGCGCTCGGCTGCGGCGCGCATCTGACGATGCTGCGCCGCACGGGCGTCGGCGCGCTGACGCTCGAACATGCGGTGACGCTCGATGCGTTGTCCGATGCCGACGAAGCGGCGCGCGACGCCTGGCTTCAGCCCGTCGATGCGCTGCTGTCGACGTTCCCGCTGGTGCGTCTCGACGACACCTGCGCGAAGCGCTTCCTGCACGGGCAGCGCCTGCCGCTGTCGGCGCTGGAGGCGATCGACGCCGCCGAAGGCGAACGCGTGCGCGTGTACGACGCGACGCGGCTGCTCGGCGTCGCGCGCAAGACGAACGGCGTGCTCGCGCCGGAACGGCTCGTCGTCACCGCGCAATGACGCGCGCGAACGTGCGCCATCGGAACGAAAAAGCCCGGTCTCGACCGGGCTTTTCGTTTGCTGCGCGGATGCGCGCGACGTCTAGTGCGCGGCCGATGCCGCCGCGCCCGCATCGCCGCCGCCCGCGCGTTCGGGCTTCGTGATCCAGATCAGCGCAATCAGCAGCACGAAGATCGCCGCCGAGATGTAGAACAGATCGTTCACGCCGAGCTGCGCGGCCTGCTGCGTGGCCATGTTGTTGATGAGCCCGTGCGCCTGGTCGCGCGTCAGCCCGAGGTTGTTCATCTGCGTGACGGCCTGATTGAACGTCGGGTTGTACGGATTCGTCTGCTCGACCAGCTGCGCGTGGTGGAAGTTGTTGCGGTGATCCCACGCGGTCTGGAAGATCGACGTGCCGATGCCGCCGCACATGATCCGCACGAAGTTCGACAGGCCCGATGCCGCAGGAATGCGGTGGCCGGGCAGGCCGGACAGCGTGATCGACACGAGCGGGATGAAGAAGCCCGCCATCGCGATCCCCTGCACGAACGTCGGCAGCATCAGCGACCATTCGTCGACGCCCGTCGTGTAGCGCGAGCGCATCCAGAAACAGAGCGCGAAGATCAGGAACGCGGCCGTCGCGATGTAGCGCGGATCGGTGCGCGGCAGGAACTTGCCCGTCAGCGGCGACAGCAGGATCGCGAACAGGCCGACCGGCGCCATCACCAGGCCGGCGTCCGTCGCCGTATAGCCGATCTGCGTCTGTAGCCAGAGCGGCAACAGAACGAGGTTGCCGAAGTAGAGCCCATAGCCGACCGACAGCGCGATCGTGCCGCCCGTGAAGTTGCGCATGCGGAACAGCGACAGGTCGACGACCGGATGCTCGGCGGTCAGCTCCCAGATCACGAAGAACGCGAATGAGATGATCGCGATCAGCGCGAGCGCGATGATCGTCGTCGATGCGAACCAGTCGAGATCCTTGCCCTTGTCGAGCATGATCTGCAGCGAGCCGACCCAGAGGACGAGCAGGGCGAGACCGACGCCGTCGATCGGCGCGCGCCGCACGGTCGATTCGCGCGTGCGATAGATCGACCACGTCGCGATCGCGGCCGCGATGCCGACCGGAATGTTCACGTAGAAGATCCACGGCCACGAGTAGTTGTCCGAGATCCACCCGCCGAGAATCGGGCCCGCGACCGGCGCGATCAGGGTCGTCATCGACCATAGCGCGAGCGCCATCGGCGCCTTGGCGCGCGGGTAGCTCGCGAGCAGCAGCGACTGCGACAGCGGAATCATCGGGCCGGCCACCGCGCCCTGCAGCACGCGCGACGCGAGCAGGAACGGCAGCGTCGGCGACAGCCCGCACATCCACGACGAGATGACGAACAGGATGATCGACGCGAGGAACAGGCGTACCTGCCCGATGCGGTCGGTCAGCCAGCCGGTCAGCGGCACGGAGATCGCGTTGGCGACCGCGAACGAGGTGATGACCCACGTGCCCTGATCGGACGACACGCCGAGGTCGCCCGAGATCGTCGGGATCGCGACGTTCGCGATCGAGGTGTCGAGCACGTTCATGAAGACCGCGAGCGACACCGCGATCGTCCCGATCACGAGTTGCCCGCCCTGCAAGGGCGGGTGAGAGACAGGAGCCTGTGCCATGTCGTTTGTCTTTCCGGAGTCGGAACGGTTACATCAGCTTCGGCGCGGCGGTGCGCTTCGCCGCAGCGGCAGCGGGCGCCGGCGCGTTGCCGCCCGCGTTTTCCGCGATGATGCGTGCGATTTCCGCGTCGGCTTCGTCGCCGTACTTCGCGAACACGTCGGTCTGGTAGACGGTATTCGGCACGTTGACGAGCTGGTCGCCGCGTTCGTCCTTGATGTTGACGTCGACCTGCATCGACAGACCGATGCGCAGCGGATGCTTGTCGAGATCCTTCGGATCGAGCTCGATACGCACCGGCAGGCGCTGCACGACCTTGATCCAGTTGCCGGTCGCGTTCTGCGCCGGCAGCAGCGAGAACGCCGAGCCCGTGCCGGCCGAGAAGCCGACCACCTTGCCGTGATAGACGACCGACGAGCCGTAGATGTCGGCCGTCAGTTCGACCGGCTGGCCGATGCGCATGTGCTTGAGCTGTACTTCCTTGAAGTTCGCGTCGACCCACACCGCGTTCAGCGGCACGACCGACATCAGCGGCGTGCCGGGCGACACGCGCTGGCCGACCTGCACCGAGCGCTTCGCGACGTAGCCGGTCACCGGCGCGGGCAGCGTGTTGCGCGCGTTCGCGAGGTATGCGTCGCGCACCTTTGCGGCTGCGGCGAGCACGTTCGGGTGCGAAGCGATCGTCGTGTTCGCGGTCAGCGCGCGGTTCGACGCGAGCTGCTGCTGTGCGGCGTCGAGCGACGCCTGCGCGGCGCGCACGGCATCGCGCGCGTGCGAGATTTCTTCCTGCGACACCGCGCCCGTCTGCGCGACGGCGAGACGGCGGCGCAAGTCGTCCTCGGCCTTCGACAGGTCGGACTGACGCAGCGCGACCTGCGCGCGGTACTGATCGTCGTTGACGAACAGGCCGCGCACCTGGCGCACGGTCTGCGCGAGGTTCGCTTCCGCCTGCTGCAGCGCGACCTGCGAGTCGGCCGGATCGAGCACGACGAGCGGATCGCCGGCCTTCACCGTCTGCGTGTCGTCGGCCTTGACCGCGATCACGGTGCCCGTGACCTGAGGCGTGATCTGCACGACGTTGCCGTTCACGTATGCGTCGTCGGTTTCCTCATGGAAGCGCGCGACGAGGAAGTAGTAGAGGCCGTATGCGATGGCCGCGATCACGATGACCGCGACGAGCAGCGTCATCATCCGTTTGCGCTTGCCGTTGTTCTGCGGCTGGGCGCTGGCGGCGTTTTGTTGAGGGTCGCTCATGGCGATTTTCTCCGTCCGTTATTTCGAGTGTCTTGGTAGGGCGGCGCCGGATCAGTTGGCGGCCTGTCGGGTCTGTTTCGCGGTCTCGGGCGCCGCGAGCGCGGTGCCGGTCGCATCGAAGCCGCCGCCGAGCGCCTTGATCAGCGCGAGCTGCATGTCGCGACGGCGCATCTTCAGATTCGTCACGGTCTGCTCCGAGGCGAGCCGGTTGCTGTCCGCGGTCAGCACCTGCAGTTGCGGCGACAGCCCGGCCTTGTAGCGGATCACCGCGAGGTCGTACGCGCGCGTCGACGCGTCGAGCGCGCGCTGCGCGTCGCCCATCTGGCGATCGATCGCACGGATCGCGGCCACTTGCGTCGCCACGTCGTTCAGCGCGCTGATCAGCGTCTGGTTGTAGTTCGCGACCGACAGATCGAAGTCCGCGTAGCGGCCCTTGAGCTGCGCGCGCAGCGCGCCGGCGTCGAAGATCGGCAGGTGGATCGCCGGGCCGAACTGCGCCTGGCGGCTCGTGAAGTTCAGGAATTTGCCCCAGCCGAACGCATCGAAGCCGAAACCGGCCGCGAGGTTCACGTCCGGGAAGAACTCGGCCTTCGCTTCCTTCACGTCGTGCATTGCCGCTTCGACCTGCCAGCGCGCGGCGACGATGTCGGGGCGGCGCGACACGAGGTCGGCAGGCAGGTTGTCGGGCAGCGCGACGTCGCCGGCCGGGTTCAGCACCGGCGCGGCGATCTGCAGCCCGCGGTCCGGCCCTTTGCCGAGCAGTGCGGCGAGCTGATAGCGCACGGTCGTGATCTGACCGTCGAGATCGGACAGCGACGCCTGCGTCGTCGCGATGTTGCCGCGCGCGGTCTGGCGTTCGACGTTCGTGTCGAGGCCGGCCGACACGCGGCCGTCGGTGATCTTGCCGACCGACTCGCGGTTGGCGATCTCGCGCTGCGCGATGTCGCGCAGCGCGTACAGTTGCGCGAGCGAGTTGTAGGTGCGCGCGACCGACGAGGCGAGCGTGATGCGCGCCTGCTGCATGTCGGCTTCCGCGGCCTTTTCCTGCGACACGGCCGTGCGCAGACGCTCGCGGTTCTTGCCCCACAGGTCGAGCTCCCACGATGCGCTGGCGAGCACGTTGTTCTCGCTGTACCACTGGCCGCCGTACGGCGGCGGGAAGAGGCCGTTCGCCGAATAGAGCTCGCGCGTCCACGAGTAGCTCGCTTCGGCCTTCGGCAGCAGGTTCGAGCGCGACGATTCGATGTACGACGACGCCTTCGCGATGCGCGCTTGCGCCTGCGCGATCGACGGATTGCCGGCGAGCGCCTCGTCGATCAGCTTCGGCAACTGCGGATCGCCGAACTGGCTTGCCCAGTCGAGCGACGGCCAGCGGCCGCCCTGGGCCGGAAGGCTCTGCGCCGTTTCGAACTGCGACGCGGGGGCGATCTGCTTGTCGCTCTTGATGCCGATGTAGTTCGCGCAGCCCGCCAGTGCCAGTGCGGCGACCGCGACGGCAACGGCGGTGCGGCGCGACCCGGCACGCACGGACAACGGGGAGGATTTCATCGCGCTGATCCCTGACTCGGAATGAATGATGGACACTGCAAGGATTTCCTTACATTAATCTGTCAAAAGTAATTGTTATGGCAACTATTGCGCGACGCTGCCGCCGGCGGTCTCGCAATAGTTGCTGAGAATCCGGCGCAGCATGCTCTTCAGGAACCCGACTTCTTCCGGCGTGAAGCCGCCCAGCAGCTGATCGAGCACGCTGCGGAAGATCGCCGGCAGCCGCTCGGCCAGCGCCCGGCCTTCGTCGGTCAGTTCGAGGCGCACGACGCGGCGATCTTCGACGGAGCGCACGCGGCACAGCAGCCCGCGTTTCTCGACGCGATCGAGCAGGCGCGTGACCGCGCTCGCATCGATCGCGTATTCGCGCGCGAGCTCCGCGGCCGTCGAGCACTTGCCGACCGCGATCATGAACAGCATGCTCGCCTGCGTGCCCGTGATGCCGAGCTCCTCCTGCGTACGCTGCGTGACGAGGTTCGTCATCAGCGACTTCACGCGCGACATCAGATAGCCGACGCTGTCGTTCATCTGATACGACGACAGCGCCGAAGCGGGCGAATGAGAAGAGGAATCCGACATAAAACCCTGAAGCTGCAATAGTTGACTAGGCAGCAGTATAGGCACAATTGCTTGCCGCGGCAAATGTTAATCGAACGGATGCGCGCGCGCTGAACGCCGCCGCATTTCCTTACGCGCATCGGGGTTTTTACGGTGCGCGGCACGCCGCTTGCGCGCATCGACGATCGACGGAGCAGGGCGTTGCCGGCGGCCCGCATGCTGCGTTGCAACGCAACGGCCGGCTGACGACATTCGCGCGTGCTATAATTTGAGGCTTTCCAAGCTGCAACGCGCGCGCCCGTGTCGAACGAGCGTGCGCGTTTGCGCGTTCAATCGATTTCCAGGTTTCTATGACCCGCGCCCTTCGCAACATCGCCATCATCGCCCACGTCGACCACGGCAAGACTACGCTCGTCGACCAACTGCTTCGCCAGTCCGGCACCTTCCGCGAGAACCAGCAGGTTGCCGAACGGGTGATGGACTCGAACGACATCGAAAAGGAGCGCGGGATCACGATTCTCGCGAAGAACTGCGCGGTCGAATACGAAGGCACGCACATCAACATCGTCGACACGCCGGGGCACGCGGACTTCGGCGGCGAAGTCGAGCGCGTGCTGTCGATGGTCGACTCGGTGCTGCTGCTCGTCGACGCGGTCGAGGGCCCGATGCCGCAGACGCGCTTCGTCACGAAGAAGGCGCTCGCGCTCGGCCTGAAGCCGATCGTCGTCGTCAACAAGATCGACCGTCCGGGCGCGCGGATCGACTGGGTCATCAACCAGACGTTCGACCTGTTCGACAAGCTCGGCGCGACCGAAGAGCAGCTCGATTTCCCGATCGTCTACGCGTCGGGCCTGAACGGCTACGCGTCGCTCGATCCGGCGGCGCGCGAAGGCGACATGCGTCCGCTGTTCGAGGCGATCCTTGCGCACGTGCCGGTCCGCCCGGCCGATCCCGACGCGCCGCTGCAGCTGCAGATCACGTCGCTCGACTATTCGACCTACGTGGGCCGGATCGGCGTCGGCCGCATCACGCGCGGCCGCATCAAGCCGGGCCAGCAGGTCGCGATGCGCTTCGGTCCGGAAGGCGAGGTGCTGAACCGCAAGATCAACCAGGTGCTGTCGTTCAAGGGCCTCGAGCGCGTCCAGGTCGAATCGGCCGAGGCCGGCGACATCGTGCTGATCAACGGCATTGAGGACGTCGGCATCGGCGCGACGATCTGCGCGGTCGACACGCCCGAAGCGCTGCCGATGATCACGGTCGACGAGCCGACGCTGACGATGAACTTCCTCGTGAACTCGTCGCCGCTCGCGGGCCGCGAAGGCAAGTTCGTGACGAGCCGCCAGATCCGCGATCGTCTGATGAAGGAGCTGAACCACAACGTCGCGCTGCGCGTGCGCGACACCGGCGACGAAACGGTATTCGAAGTGTCGGGCCGCGGCGAACTGCATCTGACGATTCTCGTCGAGAACATGCGCCGTGAAGGCTACGAACTCGCCGTGTCGCGTCCGAGCGTCGTGATGCAGGAAATCGACGGCGTGAAGCACGAGCCGTACGAGCTGCTGACGGTGGACGTCGAGGACGAGCACCAGGGCGGCGTGATGGAAGAGCTCGGGCGCCGCAAGGGCGAAATGCTCGACATGGCGTCGGACGGCCGCGGCCGCACGCGTCTCGAATACCGGATTCCGGCGCGCGGGCTGATCGGCTTCCAGAGCGAATTCCTGACGCTCACGCGCGGCACGGGCCTGATGAGCCACATCTTCGACTCGTACGCGCCCGTCAAGGAAGGCTCGGTCGGCGAGCGCCGCAATGGCGTGCTGATCTCGCAGGACGACGGCGCCGCAGTCGCCTACGCACTGTGGAAGCTGCAGGATCGCGGCCGCATGTTCGTGAAGCCGGGCGACGCGCTCTACGAAGGGATGATCATCGGCATTCACAGCCGCGACAACGACCTCGTCGTGAACCCGATCAAGGGCAAGCAGCTGACCAACGTGCGGGCCTCGGGCACCGACGAAGCGGTGCGCCTCGTGCCGCCGATCCAGATGTCGCTCGAGTACGCGGTCGAATTCATCGACGACGACGAGCTCGTCGAAGTCACGCCGCAATCGATTCGTCTGCGCAAGCGCTTCCTGAAGGAGCACGAGCGTCGCCGCGCGAGCCGCGAAGCCGCAGTCGACTGAGTCGCGCGGTGCTGATCGCCGGTCGCCAGAAAGCCGCCTTCGGGCGGCTTTTTGCATGGTCGCGCAGCGCGTGCGACGACGCGCTGCAAAACACTGTTTCAACCCTGCGCGGCAATGCGGCAAAACCCCGTCGCACGGCGCTTTCGTGCGTGTTCCGCCGTGAACTTCGGTATCGGTTCTGTGATATGCTGCGCGCACGCAAGTTTTAGGTCCTTCCCAGCAGACTTGATTCGCGCAATCCGCTAAACGGTCAGGCCGTGTCGCGGAAGGTTGAGTAACCCGCTATTTCTCGAGAAGCTCGAAGAAAGGTGAGCGTAAAATGTCAGATGTAATGAAGCAGTTCCAGCTGAACTCCTATTTGTTCGGCGGCAATGCTTCGTACGTAGAAGAACTGTACGAAGCATATCTCGATAATCCGGCGTCAGTGCCCGAGAACTGGCGAGAGTATTTCGACGCGTTGCAGAACGTTCCTGCGACGGACGGTTCGAACGCCAGCGACGTGGCGCATTACCCGATCGTCGAGTCGTTCGCCCAGCGCGCGAAGGCCAATGCCTTCATTCCGCGCGAAAGCGGTACCAATCTGGCAACGGCGCGCAAGCAAGTCCACGTCCAGTCCCTCATCAGCGCCTATCGCTTCCTCGGCTCGCAATGGGCCAATCTCGATCCCCTGAAGCGTCGCGAACGTCCCGCCATTCCCGAACTCGAACCCGCGTTCTACGACTTCTCCGAAGCCGATCTCGACCAGACGTACAGCGCAAGCAACCTGTACTTCGGTTTCGATCAGGCATCGCTGCGCGATATCGTGAAGGGCCTGCGCGACACGTACTGCGGCACGATCGGCGCCGAGTTCATGTACATCAGCGATCCGGAACAGAAGCGCTGGTGGCAGGAGCGTCTCGAATCGATCCGCGCGACGCCGAACTTCTCGGCCGACAAGAAGAAGCACATCCTGAACCGCCTGACGGCTGCGGAAGGCCTCGAGCGCTATCTGCACACGAAGTACGTCGGCCAGAAGCGCTTCTCGCTCGAAGGCGGCGAGAGCTTCATCGCGGCGATGGACGAAGTCGTCCAGCACGCGGGCAAGAAGGGCGTGCAGGAAATCGTGATCGGCATGGCCCACCGCGGCCGTCTGAACGTGCTCGTGAACACGCTCGGCAAGATGCCGGCGGACCTGTTCGCCGAATTCGAAGGCAAGCACGTCGACGACCTGCCGGCCGGTGACGTGAAGTACCACAAGGGCTTCTCGTCGGACGTGTCGACGGAAGGCGGCCCGGTTCACCTGTCGCTCGCGTTCAACCCGTCGCACCTCGAAATCGTGAACCCGGTGGTCGAAGGTTCCGCGAAGGCGCGGATGGACCGTCGCGGCGACGAAGACGGCGCGCAAGTGCTGCCGGTGCAGATCCACGGCGACGCGGCCTTCGCGGGCCAGGGCGTCGTGATGGAAACGCTGAACCTCGCGCAGACGCGCGGCTACGGCACGCACGGCACGCTGCACATCGTCATCAACAACCAGATCGGCTTCACGACGTCGGACCCGCGCGATGCGCGCTCGACGCTGTACTGTACCGACGTCGTCAAGATGATCGAGGCGCCGGTGCTGCACGTGAACGGCGACGATCCGGAAGCCGTGGTCCTCGCGACGCAGATCGCGATCGACTACCGCATGCAGTTCCACAAGGATGTCGTGATCGACATCGTCTGCTTCCGCAAGCTGGGTCACAACGAGCAGGACACGCCGGCCGTCACGCAGCCGCTGATGTACAAGAAGATCGCGCAGCACCCGGGCACCCGCGCGCTGTACGCCGAGAAGCTCGTGCAGCAGGGCGTGATCACCGCCGAAGACGCCGAAGCTTACGTGAAGGCGTACCGCAAGGCGATGGACGACGGTCACCACACGGTCGATCCGGTCCTGTCGAACTACAAGAGCAAGTACGCGGTCGACTGGGTGCCGTTCCTGAATCGCAAGTGGACGGACGCTGCCGATACGGCCGTGCCGCTCGCCGAACTGAAGCGTCTCGGCGAACGCATCACGACGGTGCCGGAAAACTTCAAGGTTCACCCGCTCGTCGAGCGCGTGATCAACGATCGCCGCAACATGGCGCGCGGCGACCAGCCGCTCGACTGGGGCATGGCCGAGCACCTCGCGTTCGCGTCGCTCGTCGCATCGGGCTATGCAGTGCGCCTGACCGGCCAGGACTCGGGCCGCGGCACGTTCACGCACCGTCACGCGGTGCTGCACGACCAGAACCGCGAACGCTGGAACGACGGCACGTACGTGCCGCTGCAGAACATCGCGGAAGGCCAGGCGAAGTTCACGGTGATCGACTCGGTGCTGTCGGAAGAAGCGGTGCTGGGCTTCGAATACGGCTACTCGACCGCCGAGCCGAACACGCTCGTGCTGTGGGAAGCGCAGTTCGGCGACTTCGTCAACGGCGCGCAGGTCGTGATCGACCAGTTCATCTCGTCGGGCGAAGTGAAGTGGGGCCGCGTGTCGGGCCTCACGATGCTGCTGCCGCACGGCTACGAAGGCCAGGGTCCGGAGCACTCGTCGACCCGCATCGAGCGTTTCCTGCAGCTGTGCGCGGATCACAACATGCAAGTCGTCCAGCCGACGACGCCGGCGCAGATCTTCCACCTGCTGCGTCGCCAGATGATCCGTCTGTTCCGCAAGCCGCTGATCGTCGCGACGCCGAAGTCGCTGCTGCGTCACAAGGAAGCGGTGTCGGATCTGTCGGAACTCGCGAAGGGTTCGTTCCAGCCCGTGCTGGGCGAAATCGACGGCGGCATCGACGCGAAGAAGGTCAAGCGCGTACTGGTGTGCTCGGGCCGCGTGTACTACGACCTCGTCGCGCACCGCCGCGAAACGAAGGCGAACGACGTCGCGATCATCCGTATCGAACAGCTGTATCCGTTCGCGCACAAGCAGTTCGAAGCTGAAATGAAGAAGTACGAGAACGCGACGGAAGTGGTCTGGGTGCAGGACGAGCCGCAGAACCAGGGCCCCTGGTTCTACGTCGAGCACCACCTGAAGGAAGGCATGAAGGAAGGGCAGAAGCTCGCGTACAGCGGCCGCCCGGCTTCGGCCTCGCCGGCGGTCGGCTACTACGCGAAGCACTACGAGCAGCAGAAGGCCCTCGTCGAAGGTGCATTCGGCCGCCTGAAGAGCGCATCGATCGCGAAATAATCGACGGAAGCGATACGGGAAGGCGCGCTGCGCTTTCCCGTCTCTTTCGGCCTGCCGCGCGCGCCGCGCGCCGCACGGGCCGAAAGAGCCGCAGGAATCTCGTCATTACCCAGATTAAGCATCCAGGAAAATCACATGGCTATCGTAGAAGTCAAAGTCCCCCAGCTTTCGGAGTCGGTGTCGGAAGCCACCATGCTGCAGTGGAAGAAGAAGCCGGGCGAAGCAGTCGCGCAGGACGAAATCCTGATCGAACTCGAGACCGACAAGGTCGTGCTCGAAGTGCCGGCGCCGGCCGCGGGCGTGCTCGCGCAAGTGCTGCAGAACGACGGTGACACGGTGGTCGCCGATCAGGTGATCGCGACGATCGACACCGAAGCGAAGGCGGGCGCCGCCGAAGCCGCGGCAGGCGCAGCCGAAGTCAAGCCGGCCGCCGCACCCGCAGCGGCACCGGCCGCTCAGCCGGCTGCCGCGACGGCCGCAGCATCGACGACGGCCGCTTCGTCGGGCACGGCCTCG
>NZ_KV786929.1:0-17678 GCF_001806955.1 Burkholderia sp. HMSC10F09 | reverse complement strand
GCCGCCGCCGGCCAGTGCGGCCTGTACGGCCGGATCGGCGGCCAGCGCGGCGACGCGGCCGATCACGACGATCGCCGGCGAGCCGATGCCGGCCGCGCCCGTACGTTCGACGATCTGGTCGAGCGTCGCGAGCACGTGCCGTTGCGTGTCGCGCGTCGCGTTCGCGATCGCCGCGCACGGCGTGTCGCCGGGCAGGCCGCCGTCGCGCAGCGCCGCGGCGATCGCATCGAGCCGGCGCATCCCCATGTAGACGACGATCGTCATGCGCGTCGCGGCGAGCGCGCGCCAGTCCGGCTCGTCGGCACCCGCGCCGTGACCGGTGACGAAGATCACGCCCTGCGCGTCGCCGCGATGCGTGACCGGAATGCCGAGCGCGGCCGGTGCCGCGATGCCGGCCGTGATCCCGCTCACGACCTCGACCGCGAAGCCTGCCGCACCGAGCGCGATCAGCTCCTCGCCGCCGCGGCCGAACACGAACGGATCGCCGCCTTTCAGCCGCGCGACGCTGCGGCCCGCGCGCAGATGCGCGAGCATCGTCGCGACGATCTCGGCTTGCGGCGTCGACGCATGGCCGCCGCGCTTGCCGACGTGCTCGATCTGCGCGTCCGCGCGCGCATGGCGCAGCACGTCGGGGTTGACGAGATCGTCGACGAGCAGCACGTCGGCGGCCGCGATCGCACGAACGGCCTTCAGCGTCAGCAGGTCGGCATCGCCGGGCCCGGCGCCGACGAGCCATGCGCGGCTCATCGCGCGCAGCACGGCGCGCGCCGTGACGAGACGGGACAGGGCGACGAAACGGCCGCGCGCGGACGGCCTGCGAAATGGCGTGACATGACGGAGCGAAACGAAGCGCCCGTAGCGGGCGGATGACAACGCGCACACTCTCCGTCCCCCGCGGATCGGGCGTTCGGCGAGCGTGGCGCTCGCCCCTTGCGTCGGCCGGTATCCGGGCTGGCCGCTTGCCAGGCCGCAGCCTTCCCGCCCGCTGAGGGGCAGTGGCATCGTGGGCGGCATGGGCGCGTGCGCAAGGCGCGTCGCGCGGGCGGCGTACCGTTGCGGGGACAGCACAGGCCGGGCGATGCTCCGCCTCCTGTTTCCCGTTTAACTGCATGCGCGGATTGCGCATGCGAGCACCGAACGCGGCGCATACGATAGCACAGGCCTCGCGCGCGATCGCGGCCGCCGTTCGCCTTGACGCGGCCGGGCGCCGGAGCCTACACTCGCACGCGTTTCGGTGCTCGCGCGTGCGTTCCTGCACGCGCAGTTAAACGGGAAACAGGGAGTGCGGCTGCCCCGCAGTCGAGCCAACCTGTGCTGCCCCCGCAACGGTAAGCGAACGCATCGCTCCGCGATGCAGCGCCGCTTCGCCGCATGCCACGCGCGTGCGGACGACGCCACTGGATGCCTCGCGCTTCCGGGAAGGCGAAGCGGCGTGTTCGTCAGCCCGGATACCGGCCGAGACGAGGGGTACAGCGCCGCGGGGAGGCGGCGCATCGTCCACGGCCGCAGCGCGCCCGACGCCCGAGCGTTTCCGATTTCCCGTCGTCAGGCCGCGCGCGCGGTGCGAACCGGCAGGCAAGCGGCGCCGGCAGGCACGGTGCGGACCGTGTTGGCATTCACATGTCGACCGTTCATCGCGGAGCACCATGCTCGATTCTTTCTTACGTCTGTTCAACGACAGCCCGTCGGGGCTGCGCGGCAAGATTGTCGCCATCTATTCGCTGCTCGTCGCGTTCAACGTCGGCGCGTGGATCTGGGCGTTCATCGCGTTTCGCGGGCAGCCGGTGCTGCTCGGCACCGCGCTGCTCGCGTATGTCTTCGGGCTGCGTCACGCCGTCGACGCGGACCATATCGCCGCCATCGACAACGTCACGCGCAAGCTCATGCAGGAAGGGCGCAGCCCGCTCGGCGCGGGGCTGTTCTTCTCGCTCGGGCACTCGACGGTCGTGATCGTGATGTCGGTCGCGGTTGCGCTGACCGCCGCGTCGCTCGCGCGCTTCGAGAGCATGAAGACGTGGGGCGGCGTGATCAGCACGAGCGTGTCCGCGTTCTTCCTGCTCGTGCTCGCGGCCGCGAACCTGCTGATCCTGATCTCCGTGTACCGGACGTTTCGCGCGGCACGGCGCGGCGATGCGATCGTCGACGCCGATCTCGACATGCTGCTGAACCAGCGCGGCGTGCTCGCGCGCCTGTTCCGGCCGCTGTTCCGGCTCGTATCGCGCAGCTGGCACCTGTACCCGGTCGGCTTCCTGTTCGGCTTCGGCTTCGATACCGCGACCGAGATCGCGCTGTTCGGCATCTCCGCGACGCAGGTGCAGGGCGGGCTGTCGTTCTGGTCGGTGATGGCGCTGCCGGTGCTGTTCACCGCCGGCATGACGCTCGTCGACACGACCGACGGCATCCTCATGATGGGCGCGTATCGCTGGGCGTACGTGCGGCCGATCCGCAAGATCTACTACAACATGACGATCACGCTCGTGTCGGTGCTGGTCGCCGCGCTGATCGGCGGCATCGAGGTGCTCGCGCTGCTCGCGGACAAGCTGTCGCTGCAGGGGCCCGTCTGGGATTTCGCGACGATGGTCGCGTCGCATTTCGGCATGCTCGGCTACGTCGTGATCGGCCTGTTCGTCGCGTGCTGGGCCGTGTCGGCCGCGATCTACCGCTTCAAACGCTACGACGAGATCGACGTGACGATCTCCGCGTGATGCCTTTTTCGATCCAGGACCTACCATGACCCTACGCAAGCTGCCCGTCACGATCGTCACGGGCTTTCTCGGCAGCGGCAAGACCACGCTGATGCGCCACATCCTGCAGCAGGCGAACGGCCGCCGCATCGCGGTCATCGTCAACGAGTTCGGCGAACTCGGCATCGACGGCGAAATCCTGAAGGGCTGCGGCATCGGTTGCGACGACGCGGCCGGCGAGACGTCCGGGCAGCTCTACGAGCTCGCGAACGGCTGCCTCTGCTGCACCGTGCAGGAGGAGTTCTATCCGGTGATGGAAGCGCTCCTCGAACGGCGCGCGGACATCGATCACGTGCTGATCGAAACCTCGGGCCTCGCGCTGCCGAAACCGCTCGTGCAGGCGTTCAACTGGCCGACGATTCGCCATGCGTTTACGGTCGATGCGGTCGTGACCGTCGTCGACGGGCCCGCAGCCGCGAGCGGCCAGTTCGCGGAAAACCCGCAGGCCGTCGACGCGCAGCGGCGCGCGGATCCCAACCTCGATCACGAATCGCCGTTGCACGAGCTGTTCGCCGATCAGCTGTCGGCGGCCGATCTCGTGATCGTGAACAAGGCCGAGCTCGTCGACGACGCGCAGTTCGCGCAAATCGAAGCCGCGATCCGCGACGAGATCCCGCCGCAGGTGAAGATCGTGCGCGCGACGCGCGGCGAGCTCGATCTCGCGATGCTGATCGGGCTCGAATCGGCGTCCGAGGACACGATCCACTTGCGTCACGACCATCACGGTGCGACCGGCGTAGGTGCGGCCGACGACGAAGAGCACGACCATCATCACGACGATTTCGATTCGGTCGTCGTGAGCGGCGACGCGGGCACGCGCGAGGCGACGATCGCCGCGCTGCAGCGGCTCGTCGAAACGCACACGATCTATCGCGCAAAGGGATTCGCGGCGCTGCCCGACGCGCCGATGCGGCTCGTGATCCAGGGCGTCGGCCGCCGCTTCGACAGCTATTTCGACCGCCGCTGGCAGGCCGGCGAAGCGCGCGCGAGCCGCTTCGTGCTGATCGGCGAACGGCTCGACGCGGCCGAGCTGCAACGCGCGTTCGACGCCGCGTGCGCGGCCGAGCCGCAGCAGGCGTAACGCGCGATGCATCTGCTGCGCACCACGCCGGGCGGCTTCGTCGACGACACACAGGGTGTCGTGCGCATCGACCAGCGCCCGGCCGACATCGTGATCCTGAGCTCGGCCGACACGACGCTGTCGCTGCTCGCGAGCGTCGTACCGCGGCTGCCGGCCGGCTTTCCGAGCGTGCGGCTCGCGAACGTCACGTTCCTGCGACAGCCGGCCTCGGTCGACTTCTACGTCGACGATGTGCTGCGCCATGCGAAGACGGTCGTGATCGACCATCTCGGCGGCGAGGCGTACTGGCCGTACGGCATCGAGCAGGCCGTTTCGGTCGCGTCGAAGCACGGGCAGCAGCTCGCGATGTTCTCCGGCGATTTGCAGGAAGATCCGAACCTCGTCGCGAAGAGCACGGTCGCGCCCGCGCTGTGCCGGCTGTGGTGGCGCTATCTGCGCGAGGGCGGCGTGCACAACGCCGAAGCGCTGCTGCGCAGCATCGCGTTTCACACGCTCGGCTTCGGCGACGAGCCGGCGCCGCCGCGTCCGCTGCCGGCCGCCGCGCTGTATCACCCGGCGCGCGATCCGGCGAGCGTCGACGATTGGCGGGCGCGCTGGACGCCGGGCGCGCCGGTCGTCGCGATCGTGTTCTATCGCGCGCACTGGCAGGCCGCGAATACGGCCGTGTTCGACGCGCTCGCCGACGCGCTCGTCGACGAAGGACTGAACCCGCTGCCGATCGCCGTGACGTCGCTGAAGGATGCGGTGAGCCGCGAGGTGATCGCGCAGCTCTGCGAGACGCACGACGTCGCGCTCGTGCTGAACACGACCGCGTTCGCGGCCGGTGCGATCGACGCGCACGCGCCCGACGTGCTTGCCGGCGACGCGCCGGTGCTGCAGGTGATCTTGTCGGGCGGCAACCGCGATGCGTGGGTCGCGGACAACCAGGGGCTTCACGCGCGCGACATCGCGATGCACGTCGCATTGCCCGAGGTCGACGGGCGCATCGTCACGCGTGCGGTCAGCTTCAAGGGACTCGCGTATCGCTGCCCGCACACCGAGGTCGACGTCGTTCGCTACCAGCCCGATGCGGAGCGGATCGCGTTCGTGGCGGCGCTCGCGCGCGGCTGGTGCCGGCTGCGCACGCTCGACAACGCGGACAAGCGCATCGCACTGATCCTCGCGAACTACCCGCAAAGCGACGGGCGCATCGGCAACGGCGTCGGGCTCGATACGCCGGCGTCCGCGCTGCATGTGCTCGCCGCGCTGCGCGGCGCCGGCTACACGCTCGCCGAGCTGCCGGCCGACGGCGACGCGCTGATCGCGCGCCTGACCGAAGGCGTGACCAACGATGCGGCCATGCATGCGCTGCGGCCGGCGTTCCAGAGCTATGCGCTCGACGATTACCGCGCGCGCTTCGCGCGGCTGCCCGCCGCGGTGCGCGACGCGCTGAACGCGCGCTGGGGGCCGCCCGAAGCCGATCCGACGCTGCGCCGCGGACGCTTCACGATCGCGGGCTGGCGCGCGGGGCACGTGTTCGTCGGCATCCAGCCGTCGCGCTCGCGCGACGACAACGATTACGCGAGCTATCACGACGCGGAGCTCGTGCCGCCGCACGCGTATCTCGCGTTCTATTTCTGGCTGCGCGACGTGTTCCGCATCGACGCGGTGATCCATCTCGGCAAGCACGGCAACCTCGAGTGGCTGCCGGGCAAGAGCGTCGCGCTGTCCGACGCGTGCTGGCCCGATCTGACGCTCGGCCCGCTGCCGCATCTGTATCCGTTCATCGTCAACGATCCCGGCGAAGGCAGCCAGGCGAAGCGGCGGGCGCAGGCCGTGATCGTCGATCATCTGATGCCGCCGCTCACGCGCGCCGAGAACTACGGCCCGATGCAGGACCTCGAGCGGCTCGTCGACGAATACTACGACGCACTGATGGTCGACGCGCGACGCGCGAAGCTGCTGCGCAAGACGATCCTCGCGACGATTGCCGAGCACCGGCTGCACGACGAGCTGAGCGTATCGCCGCCGCGCGACGCGAACGACGAGGACGCGCTGCTCACGCGTGTCGACGCGTGGCTATGCGAGCTGAAGGAAGCGCAGATCCGCGACGGGCTGCACGTGTTCGGCGTGTCGCCGGCCGAGCGGCAGCGGCGCGATACGCTGCTCGCGCTCGCGCGCTTTCCGGTCGGGGACGGCAAAGGCGCGAACGCCGGACTGATCGCGGCACTCGCACGCGATCTCGCGCTCGGCGACGATTTCGATCCGCTCGCGGCCGACTGGGCCGCGCCGTGGACGGGCCTGCGGCCGGCCGTGCTGCAGGCGCTCGACGCGTCGCCGTGGCGGCATGCGGGCGACACGCGCGAGCGGCTCGAACGGCTCGCGCAGCACTGGCTGGACCGCATCTGCGACGTCGCGCCGGACGAGGGCGGCATCGCCATCCCGCCGCCCGGCGAATGGCCGCATACGCTCGCGGTGATCGGGCGTGTGCAAACGACGCTGCTGCCCGCACTCGACGCGTGCGGCCGCGACGAAATGCGTCAGCTGCTGCGCGGGCTCGACGGCCGCTTCGTGCCGCCGGGGCCGAGCGGCTCGCCGTCGCGCGGCCGTCCGGACGTGCTGCCGACCGGCCGCAACTTTTACTCGGTCGACACGCGCGCGGTGCCGACGCAGGCCGCGTGGTCGCTCGGGCTCAAATCCGCGCAGCAGCTGATCGAGCGCCATCTGCAGGAGCACGGCGACTATCCGCGCGCGATCGGCCTGTCGGTGTGGGGCACCGCGACGATGCGCACCGGCGGCGACGATATCGCGCAGGCGTTCGCGCTGCTCGGCGTGCGGCCGAAATGGGCGCACGGCAGCCATCGCGTGACCGACTTCGAGATCCTGCCGATCGAGATCTTCGATCGCCCGCGCATCGACGTGACGCTGCGCGTGTCGGGCTTTTTCCGCGACGCGTTCCCGAACCTCATGCATCTGTTCGACGCGGCCGTGCAGGCCGTCGCCGCGCTCGACGAACCGGAGGCGCTGAACCCGATCCGCGCGCGCATCGAGCGCGAACGCGCGCAGTGGATCGCGCAAGGCGTCGCGCCCGACGAAGCGCGGCGCCGGGCCGGCTGGCGCGTATTCGGCGCGCGGCCCGGCAGCTACGGCGCGGGGCTGCAGGATCTGATCGATCGGCGCGGCTGGCAGACCGACGCCGATCTCGCCGACGCATACCGCCGGTGGGGCGGCTATGCGTACGCGCAGAACAGTGCGGGCGATGCCGCGCCCGACGTGTTCGGCGAACGGCTCGCCGCGATCGACGTCGTCGTGCAGAACCAGGACAGCCGCGAACACGACATCCTCGATTCGAACGACTACTACCAGTTCCAGGGCGGGATGACGGCGGCCGTGCGCCATTTGTCGGGCCGGCAGCCGAGCGTCTATCACGGCGACCACGCGAACCCCGCCGCGCCGAAGATGCGCACGCTGCGCGAGGAGATCGCGCGCGTGATCCGCTCGCGCGTCGTGAATCCGAAATGGCTCGACGGCGTGAAGCGGCACGGCTACAAGGGCGCGGCCGAAATGGCGGCGACCGTCGACTATTTGTACGGATACGACGCGACCGCGCGCGTGCTGTCCGATCACCAGTACGCGCTCGTCGCCGACGCGTACCTGTTCGACGACGCGACGCGCGCGTTCCTCGAACGTCACAATCCGCACGCGCTGCACGCGATCTGCGAGCGCTTCGTCGAGGCGATGCAGCGCGGGCTGTGGCAGCAGCCGGGCGACTATCGCGAGCGCATCGAAGCGGTCTGGCTCGCGACCGAACAACTTCAGGAAGGAGCACGGCGATGAGCGATCCGACCACGCCGCGCGCACGCGCGGTTTTTCCGTTTACGGCGCTGGTCGCGCAGGACGCGCTGCAGCAGGCGCTGCTGCTCGCCGCGATCGATCCGTCGATCGGCGGCGTGCTCGTCAGCGGGCCGCGCGGCACTGCGAAATCCACCGCCGCGCGGGCGCTCGCCGAGCTGCTGCCGGAAGGCGCGTTCGTCACGTTGCCGCTGTCGGCCACCGACGAGCAGGTCACCGGCACGCTCGATCTCGCGCATGCGCTCGCGGAGAACGGCGTGCGCTTTCGCGGCGGTCTGCTTGCGCGCGCGCATCGCGGCGTGCTCTACGTCGACGAGGTGAACCTGCTCGCCGACGGCCTCGTCGATACGCTGCTCGACGTCGCGGCGAGCGGCGTGAACATCGTCGAGCGCGATGGCGTGTCGCACGCGCATGATGCGCGCTTCGTGCTGGTCGGCACGATGAATCCGGAAGAGGGCGAGCTGCGTCCGCAGCTGCTCGACCGCTTCGGGCTGATGGTCGAGCTCGAGAACTGCTTCGATGCCGCGCAGCGCGAACGGATCGTGAAGGCGCGCCTCGCGTTCGACCTCGATCCCGACGCGTTTCGCGCCCGGCACGCGGATGCGCAGCAAACGCTCGCCGCGCGGATTCGCGCGGCGCGTGCACGGCTGTCGGCACTGCAATTCGACGACGCGGTGCATGCGCGCGTGAGCGCGCTCTGCATCGAGGCGGCCGTCGACGGATTGCGCGCCGATCTCGTGATGTTGCGAGCGGCGCGTGCGCTTGCCGCGCTGGAAGCGGCCGACGCTGTGACGGTCGCGCATGTGGACCGCGTCGCGGAAGCGGTGCTGCGGCATCGGCGCCGCGCGGATGCATCGCCGCCGCCGGCTGCGCGCGCGCCCGATTCGCGCACGGGGCACGACGATGCGACGCATCGCGGCACACGCGAGCGCCTGCCGCGCGACACGGCGCCGTCGCCCGACGACGCGCCCGCATCGCACGGCGACTGGGGCTACCTGCCGCCGGAGTCCGCGGGGCTGCGCGACGTGAAGGCCGTCGTGCCGCTGCCGCTAAAAAAACGCTGAGCCATCGAGACGGCGCCGCCGCGAACGCCGTTCGCGGTCCTCGATGGCAGCAGGGCGCTGCCCAACGCGTGCCGGGCCTCGCGCGCGCGGGCACGGCCGTCGCATGGCCGGCCACGTTCGCCACGAAGCGCGGGCAGCCGCTGCACGCCGCGCATCTGCGCTTTCGCCAACGCGCGGATGCGCCGCGCGCACTCCATTGCTTCGTGCTCGACTGCTCGGCGTCGATGCTGTCGCACGATCGGCTCGCGCTCGCGAAGGGGCTGATCGTCGCGTATTTCGATCGCGCCGCGCGCGACCGGATGGAGACCGCGCTGATCTGCTTCGGCGGCAGCGGCGCCGCGCGGCGCTTCGGACCGGCCGTGCCGCGCTGGTGGAATGCGCGCTGGGTCGAGCCGGTCGATGGCGGCGGCGGAACGCCGCTCGCGGACGGCATCGCCGCCGCGGCGCAGCTGCTCGCGCGCGACGCGCGACGTCACGCGGACAAGCAGCGCTGGCTGTGGGTGCTGTCCGACGGACGCACGCGGGAGACACCGGCGAAGCCCGCCGCGGCCGATCACGTCGTGTTCGTCGACTTCGACGATGCGCCGGTGCGGCTCGGACAGGGCGCACGGCTCGCGCGCGCGTGGGGCGCGCAGTGGGTGACGGCCGATGCGCTTTGCGCGGACGTGCGCGGCTGAGCGCGGGCGAACGCGGTGGCGAACGGATCGGTTCGTGCGCGCGAGGCCGACGCACGGCGTGCGCTATGATCGTCACTCGTCTCCAATGGAAATTCCGCCATGCAAGTGCTCGTCGATGCCGACGCGTGTCCCGCCGTCATCA
The DNA here is from genome assembly GCF_001806955.1 of Burkholderia sp. HMSC10F09. Classification (NCBI taxonomy): domain Bacteria; kingdom Pseudomonadati; phylum Pseudomonadota; class Betaproteobacteria; order Burkholderiales; family Burkholderiaceae; genus Burkholderia; species Burkholderia sp. HMSC10F09. The sequence goes on along the minus strand of NZ_KV786929.1, from coordinate 8,139 downwards.
AGGAGATGCTGTTTCGCGCCGCGCGGCGCACCGAGATCTGCGTGACGCTGGTCGCGAACCAGTTTCTGCGTACGCCGCCGTCGCCGTTCATTCGCGCGCTGCAGGTGCCGGCCGGCTTCGACGCGGCGGACGCGCGGATCGTCGAGCTGGCCGCGGCGGGCGACCTCGTGATCACGGCCGACATTCCGCTCGCGGCAGCCGTGCTCGACAAGGGCGCATTTGCGCTCGATCCGCGCGGAAACTGGTTCAGCCGCGACAACATCGAAGAACGTCTGTCGACGCGCGCGATGATGGATCAGCTGCGCAGCGCGGGCATCGATACCGGTGGCCCGGCGCCGTTCAGCGCACGCGACGGCAACGCGTTCGCGGCCCAGCTCGACCGGTTTCTCGCACGGCGCCGCGGGCCGTAACGCGGCGGTGCCGGGCGCGCGCCGAGCGCCGTCGGCGTCGCTGTCGCCGTTGTGGCGCGATATTTTCTCGGGCTGCTGCCGGCACCGCGACGATGCGCCATGGCGTCGACGCTGCTATCGTGATGCGATCGATCATCCATTGGAGGGCGCGCGTGTCACCGACTCAACTTCTCGTTCCGACCTTCAGCCAGCTGCTGCGCGCGCAATCCGCGTGGCTCGACAAGGCGGCCGGGCACTGGCGCGCGGCCGGCGACGATCCCGATGCGCTGATGACGCTGAAGCTCGCGCCGGACATGTATCCGCTTGCCGCGCAGGTCCGGTTCTCGTGTTTTCAGGCGATGGAACCCGTGCACCGGCTGCGCGGCGAGCCGCTGCCGGAACCGCTGCTCGCATTGCGGCAGGCTGGCTGGCATGCCGATGCCCAGCCGGGCTCGCTCGGCGATGCGCAGGGGATCCTCGCGGGCACGCTCGCGTTTCTCGGCGAACTCGCGCCCGATGCGCTCGACGGCGGCGCCGCGTTGCCCATCGCGCTCGAACTGCCGAACGGCACTGCGTTCGACATGACGGGCGAGCAATACGCGCGCGACTGGGCGCTGCCGCAGTTCTACTTCCACGCGATCACGGCTTACGCGATCCTGCGCCATCATGGCGTCGATCTCGGCAAGGCCGATTACGTGCCGCACATGCTCGCCTATGTGCGGCCGGGCACGATTCCGCAGGGTTGAGGTGGGGCGGCGGGCGATGCAGCGGCGCTGACGCGGGGCGATGTGGCCGGGCGATACGCTGCATGCGCTCACCGCGTGAGCTTCGCTTGCCGCATGAGAACTCGATCGACAAGGGGATGTTCGCCGCGCTCAATCGCGAACGGCGGGCAGGAATCATTCGCCGTTTCGACTCATTGCCGACATTGGAGACGCGATGTCGAAAGTGCAATTCTCCGGTTTCATTAAATTCACGCTTGCAGCCATCCTTTTAATTGTGCTGCTGGCTGCATTGCTGATAGGTGTAATGGCGTACATCCGAGACGATGGGGGTGACGCAGCCTGCCCGAATCTCTCCACGTCGCAGATGCGTGGCTATCTGGAAAAATATGCCCGGCACAACAATTTTTCGAGTTTGACGTTCGACGAGGCTGCCGAGTATCTGGCGGACCTTCAGCAATGGAAAATTCCTTACCGTGTCGACAATCATCGCTATATAGCAAAAATGACATGCAAAGGCTTCGTCGTCGACAACGTCGGTCCTTTCGATTGACCGCGCACGGCCCGTCGCGCCGCTGCGCCTACACGCTCCACCCGTCTAATCCTCCGGTAACCCGCTGAGCAGGTCGAGCCGCAGCAGCTCGACGATCTTGCGCGTCGGCACGCTCGTATGCAGCGTCTCGAGCCGCTCGATCGCAAACCACTTGCAGCGCACGATCTCGTTGCTCGCGCGCGGGACCAACCGCTTCGGCACGTCGGTGACGAACACGTGGTGCACTTTCCTCAGCCCGCCGAACTGCACCGCATAGTTCAGCGCGAGTCCTTCGAGCCGCGTTTCCTCCGCCAGTTCGCGCTGCGCGGCCTGCAGCGGCGTCTCGCCGCGGCGGATCGTGCCGCCCGGCAACGCCCACCGCGAGGCGGTGCGGGCGACCAGCAGCACGCTGCCGCGCTGGCGACAAACGATCGTGGCTCTTTCCTTGAAGGTGCCCGGCGCGGTGCTCATGTTCGGCAAGACAGGTGCTCAAGCGTGAAAAAAATGCGCATCGGCCGGACGTCGCCGAGCCGATGACCGACAGCCGATCGGCATAAGCGCCGACACTGCATGCAGGCCGCCGCGCCGATCTCATCCCTCGTTTCATCGCGGTTCCGTGCGCGTGGCGAACCGCCGCGCGTCGTCACGATCGCGTGTACAGCCCGCCGCGCGTCGATTTCGCGTGCCGCGCATGGCGACGTTTGTGAACCGCAGGCCTGTGACGTGGCGCAGGCGGCACCACATGGCGACGTGCAGGCGCGCGGCGAGCCGTCGTCGCGCCGGCCGGCGTGGCCTGTCCTTCGCCGAAGTGGAAAGTCCGGGTCTGTGCCTGTGCGACGCCCAGCGTCGAAGCCAGCATGACGGCGGCCAGCAGCATGCGTTTCATGAAATCTCCGCTTGTCTCGAGGGGAATGTTTGTTCGCCAGCTTAACGAACGGCGGGACGTCGCGGCAACCGGCACGTCACGGATGCGGGACGGTCGGCACCCGGCGCGACGCGCGGTAGCGGGGCGGGCACCTCCGGGCTTGACAATAAAATTCTCGTGCATGAATATAAATTCACATACACGAATTATTCGTCGAGACCGGAACGGCATCCCGCAGCGCCGCCGCCCGGCATCACCGGCGATCCGATCCACCGGAAGCAGGAGCGAGACGCATGACGGAACACGAACGGCCGGGCGCGCTGGCGGGATTGCGCATCATCGATCTGTCGCGGGTGCTGGGCGGCCCGTACGCGACGCAGGTCCTTGCCGATCACGGCGCGGAGGTCATCAAGATCGAACCGCCGTCGGGCGACGAGACGCGCACCTGGGGGCCGCCGTTCGACGGCGACACCGCGTCGTACTTCCTCGGCGTGAACCGCAACAAGCTCGGCATCGCGCTCGACCTGACGAAGCCCGGCGACCGCGAACGGCTGCTCGGGCTGCTCGACGAGGCGGACGCGCTCGTCGAGAACTTCCGGATCGGCACGATGGAACGCTGGGGGCTCGGCTTCGACGCGCTGCATGCGCGGTTCCCGCGGCTCGTCTATTGCCGCGTGTCGGGTTTCGGCGCGGACGGCCCGCTCGGCGGGTTGCCCGGCTACGACGCGGCCGTGCAGGCGATGACGGGGCTGATGAGCGTAAACGGCGAAGCGGGCGGTGCGCCGCTGCGCGTCGGCGTGCCCATCGTCGATCTCGTCACGGGGCTGAACGCGGCGCTCGGCGTGCTGATGGCGCTGCGCGAACGCGACGCGAGCGGCCGCGGGCAGTTCGTCGAGACGACGCTGTTCGACTGCGCACTGTCGATCCTGCATCCGCACACGCCGAATTTCTTCCATTCGGGCCGCGCGCCGGTGCGCACCGGCAACGCGCATCCGAACATCACGCCGTACGACAGCTTTCCGACGGCGACCGTCGATATCTTTCTGGCCGTCGGCAACAACGGACAATTCGCGGCGCTCTGCGACGTGCTGGGTACGCGCGACTGGCTCGACGATCCGCGTTTCGCGGACAACCGCGCGCGCAGCGCGAACCGCACGGCGCTGCGCGCGCTGCTCGAAACGGCGCTCGCGGCCCACGACGGCGCGGCGCTCGCCGAGCGGCTGATGCGCAGCGGCGTGCCGTGCGCGCCGGTGCTCGGACTCGATGCGGCGCTGGCGCATCCGCACGTCGCGCATCGCGCGATGAAAGTGGAGCTCGGCGCGCATCGCGGCATCGCATCGCCGATCAAGCTCGGCCGCACACCGGCCACCTACCGGCGCGCGCCGCCCGCGCTGAACGAGCATGCGGCACAGCTGTTCGGCGCCGCCGACGACCGCACCGACTGACGCGCGCATCCCGCACGCGGCGCGGCCGCACACCGCATTCGACCAGAACGGCGCACCCGCGATGCGCCGCATCGACAGGAGACACATCATGCTCGCATGGATCGGCGCGATCGCCATCGTCGCGCTGTTCGGCCTGATCATCACGAAGCGGCTGTCGCCGCTCGTCGCGCTGATCGTCGTGCCGGTCGCCGCATCGCTTGCTGCCGGGTTCGGCTTGACGACCGGCAAGTTCATCGTGCACGGCGTGCAGAACATCGGGCCGATCGCCGGCATGTTCGTGTTCGCGATCCTCTTCTTCGGCGTGTTGACCGACGCCGGCATGCTCGATCCGATCATCGCCGGCGTGCTGCGCGTGATCGGCTGTCATCCGCCGCGCATCGTCGTCGGCTCCGCGCTGCTGGCGCTGCTGATTCATCTGGACGGATCGGGCGCGGTGACGTTTCTCGTCACGCTGCCCGCGATGATGCCGCTCTATACGCGGCTCGGCATGGATCGCCGGATTCTCGCGTGCATCGCGTCGATGGCGGCCGGCGTCAACTTCCTGCCGTGGGTCGGCCCGATGTTGCGCGCTTCCGCCGCGCTGCACATCCCCGGCACCGCGATCTTCATGCCGATGATTCCGGTACAGCTCGTCGGACTCGCGTTCGTGTTCGGCACCGCGTGGGTGCTCGGCGTGCGCGAGGCGAAGCGGCTCGGGCTCGACCGCGCCGGCGCAGCGGCGATCGCCGTCGCGCCGCGCGAGCTGACCGACGCGGAGCGTGCGCTGCGCCGGCCCGGCCGGTTCGCCGTCAATCTCGTGCTGACGCTCGTCGTGCTCGGCACGCTCGTGTCGGGTATCGTCGATCCGATGGTGATGTTCATGCTCGGCACCGTCGCGGCGCTCGTGATCAACTATCCGGACGTCCGTGCGCAGCGCGAGCGCATCGACGCGCATGCGAAGGCCGCGTTGATGATGGCCAGCGTGCTGCTCGCGGCGGGCGCGTTCACGGGGATCATGACCGGCACCGGAATGCTGAAGGCGATGGCGGAGGTGGTCGTCGCGCACGTGCCGGTCGAGCATGCGCGGCACATGCCGTTCGTGCTCGGGCTGCTATCGATGCCGCTCAGCCTGCTGTTCGATCCTGATTCGTTCTATTTCGGCGTGCTGCCCGTGCTCGCCGAAAGCGGCAAGCTGCTCGGCGTGCCGCCGATCCAGATGGCGCAGGCCGCGCTGCTCGGCCAGATGACGACCGGTTTCCCGGTCAGTCCGCTCACGCCCGCGACGTTCCTGATCGTCGGCCTGACCGGCGTCGAGCTTGCCGAGCATCAGAAATTCACGATTCCGTTCCTGTTCGCCGCCACCGTGCTGATGGTGTTCGCCGCGGTCGCGACGGGCGTGTTTCCGTTATGAGCGGCGCGGCCGTTCACGTTTTCCGGGAGAGCAGTCCATGCAGTTCGACCTGACCGACGACCAGCGCGCGATCGAGCGCGCGATCGACAAAATCTGCGCGCGCTTCGGCGACGACTACTGGCTCGAACGCGATCGCGCCGGCGGCTTCCCGCACGATTTTCATGCGGCGCTCGCGGAGGCCGGCTGGCTCGGCATCGCGATGGATCCGGCCTACGGCGGCGCCGGCCTCGGGATGACGGAAGCGGCGCTGATGATGCGCGCGATCAGCGCATCGGGCGCGGGATTGTCGGGCGCGTCGGCCGTGCACATGAACATCTTCGGGCTCAATCCCGTGCAGGTGTTCGGCAGCGACGCGCAGAAGGCGCGCTTCCTGCCGCCGCTGATCGCGGGCCGCGACAAGGCCTGCTTCGCGGTGACCGAGCCCGACGCCGGGCTCGACACCACGCATCTGACCACGTACGCGCGTCGCGACGGCGATCATTACGTGCTGAGCGGCCGCAAGATCTGGATCTCGACCGCGCAAGTCGCGAACAAGATGCTGATCATCGCGCGCACGACGCCGCTCGAGCAGGTCGCGAAGCCGACCGACGGGCTCAGCCTGTTCTATACCGATCTCGACCGTTCGCGCGTCGAAGTGCGCGAGATCGACAAGATGGGCCGCAAGGCGGTCGACTCGAACATGCTGTTCATCGACAACCTGCGCGTGCCGCACGACGACCTGATCGGCACCGAAGGCGAAGGCTTCCGCTATCTGCTGCACGGGCTCAATCCCGAGCGCATCCTGATCGCGGCGGAAGCGATCGGCCTCGGACAGGCGGCGCTGCGCCGCGCGACGCAGTATGCGAACGAACGCGTCGTGTTCGGCCGGCCGATCGGGCAGAACCAGGCGATCCAGCATCCGCTCGCGCTCGCGTGGATGCAGCTCGAGGCCGCGTGGCTGATGGTGATGAAGGCCGCGACGCGCTACGACGCGGGGCAGCCGTGCGGCGCGGAGGCCAACGCCGCGAAATATCTCGGCGCGGAAGCCGCGTTCCACGCATGCCAGACGGCGGTCGCGACGCATGGCGGGATGGGTTACGCGAAGGAGTACCACGTCGAGCGCTACCTGCGCGAGTGTATGATTCCGAGGCTCGCGCCCGTGAGTCCGCAACTGATCCTGTGCTACATCGCGGAGAAGGTGCTCGGGCTGCCGAAATCGTACTGATGCGCGGCGGCCGTCCGGCGCGCGTTTTCCCGTTCCGTTTCAAGCGCTCGTCATGGACGTCAAACTCGTTGCCCGCACGCTCGACCTGTTCGAACTGTTCGCCGCCGAACGGCGGCCGCTGCCGCTCACCGAACTCGCGCGCCTGCTGAACGTGCCGGCGTCGAGCTGTCTCGCGATGGCGCGCACGCTCGTGAGCCGCGGCTATCTGTACGAAGTGCGCAAGCGCGGCGGCTACTATCCGACGCGGCGTCTGCAGACGATCGCGGCCGCGATCGACGCGACCGATCCCGTCGTCGACATCGTCCATCCGTATCTCGTCGCACTGCGCGACGCGAGCCGCGAAACGGCCGTGCTCGGCAAGATCCAGCGCGCATCGATCGCCTATCTCGACGTCGTCGAATCGGAGCGGGCGATCCGCTATACGAGCCAGCCCGGCGAATTGCGTCCGCTGCATGCGAACTCGATCGGCAAGGCGATCTTCGCGGAACTTGCCGGCGATGCGCAGCAAGCGCTCGGCGAAGAGCTGACGTTCGAGCGCTTCACCGCGGCGACCGTCGCCGATCTGCCGGCGCTCGTCGCGCAGACGGCGCGCTTTCGCAAGCGCGGCTGGGCCGAAAACTTCGGCGAGAGCGCGCCGGAGCTGTCGGCGATCGCGGTCGCGCTACCGCTCGACGGCGACTGGTACGGGCTGTCGATCGTCGGGCCGACGGAACGGATTCGCCAGCATCGCGACGCGCACGCGGCGCTGCTCGTCGACGCGAAGGCGCGGCTGCTCGCCGATTACGCGCGCGCGTAACGCCCGAGCATGCCGCCGCCCCGCAAGTCCAGGTGCGCGGCGCTTCGCTCATCGATACCAGCGCGGCGTATAGACCCACTCGCGTCCGGCGCCGATCGTAAAGCGCCGCGTCGTCGACGAGCCGACGATGACCATCGTGCGCATGTCGACCTGATCGCTACGCAGCGCGCCGAGCGTCGTCGTCGCGAGCGTGGCGCCGGGACGGCCGATGTCGCGGCCGAGCACGACGACCGTATCGGCCGCGCGGTGCGCGCGCACGACGTCGAGCGCACGATCGAGCTGCCAAGGTCGCGCGCGCGAGATCGGGTTGTAGAACGCCATCACGAGATCGGCTTCGGCCGCATGCCGCAGACGCGTTTCGATCACATCCCACGGCTTCAGGTTGTCCGACAGCGAAATCGCGCAGAAGTCGTGGCCGAGCGGTGCGCCGGCCTGCGCGGCGGTCGCGAGCGACGCCGATACGCCCGGCTCGATCCGCAGGTCGACGGCCGCCCACTGCGGATCGCGTGCGTCGTCGAGCGCTTCGAGCACGGCGGCGGCCATCGCGAACACGCCCGGATCGCCGGACGACACGACCGCCACACGCCGGCCGGCCGCCGCCAGCTCGAACGCATGGCGCGCGCGCTGCATTTCCTCGCGATTGTCGCTGCCGTGCACGCGCTGATCGGCGCGGAACGGGCCGGCCATGTTCACGTACGTCGTGTAGCCGAGAATGTCGGTCGCATCGGCGAGCGCCGCGCGCGCCGCGGGCGTCAGCCACGCGCCGCCGCCGGGCCCGAGCCCGAGCACGGTCAGG
>NZ_KV786928.1:0-2216 GCF_001806955.1 Burkholderia sp. HMSC10F09 | reverse complement strand
CGCGCGTGTTCGCCGCGCGCTGCGCGGGCTGCCACGCGGTGCGCGGCACCGATGCGGCCGGCGATGCGGGCCCCGATCTGACGCACCTCGCGTCGCGCCGGTCGCTCGCGGCCGGCACGCTCGACAACACGCCGGACAACCTGCGCCGCTGGATCGCGCACGCACAGCAGATCAAGCCGCAGACGCTGATGCCGTCGTTCGCGCTCGCGCCGCGCGACGCCGACGATCTCGCCGCCTATCTCGCGACGCTGCACTGAACGGAGGATGCCGATGGCCGTCACCCACGACTCCCGCCCCGTGCTCGAGCGCGTGCCGGATCTCGGCGACGCGCCGCCCGGCTCGCCGGACGAGCGCGCGCTCGCCGCGCTGTGGGAGTCCGAGCCGGGCTGGCGCGGCTGGCTCGGCACCGTCGACCACAAGCGGATCGGCCTGCGCTACGTCGTCACCGCCTTCGCGTTTCTGCTGCTCGGCGGCGTCGAGGCGCTCGTGATGCGCATCCAGCTCGCGCGGCCGAACGCGACGCTGCTCACGCCCGCGCAGTACGACGCGCTGTTCACGATGCACGGCGTGACGATGATCTTCCTGTACGCGCTGCCCGTGCTGTCCGGTTTCGCGAACTATCTGTGGCCGCTGATGCTCGGCTCGCGCGACATGGCGTTTCCGCGGCTGAACGCGTTCTCGTACTGGGTGTTCCTGTTCGCGGGGCTGTTCCTCTACGCGAGCTTTCCGCTCGGCGCGGTGCCCGACGGCGGCTGGTTCAACTACGTGCCGCTCACGTCGCTCGACTACAGCGCGGGCGCGAACATCGACATCTATGCGCTCGGGATGATCCTGCTCGGCATCTCGACGACGGGCGGCGCCGCGAACTTCGTCGTCACGCTGCTGCGCATGCGCGCGCACGGCATGTCGATCGACCGGCTGCCGATCATCGTGTGGGGCACGCTGACCGCGTCCGTCGCGAATCTGGTCGCGGTGCCGTCGGTGAGCCTGGCGTTCTTCCTGCTGTGGCTCGACCGCAATGCGGGCACGCACTTCTTCGACGTCGCGCACGACGGCCGCCCGCTGCTCTGGCAGCACCTGTTCTGGATGTTCGCGCACCCGTGGGTGTACGTCGTCGTGCTGCCCGCGATGGGGATCGTGTCCGATGCACTGCCGACGTTCTGCCGGCGGCCGCTCGTCGCGTACGAAGCCGTTGCGGTGTCGACCGTCGCGACGATGCTGATCGGCTTCGAGGTCTGGGTGCATCACATGTTCGCGACCGGCATCGCGCCGCTCGCGCTCGCGTTCTTCGGCGCGGCCAGCATGCTGATCTCGATTCCGAGCGCGGTCGCCGTGTTCGCGTGGATCGCGACGATCTGGACCGGGCGGCCCGTGTTCCGCACGCCGTTCCTGTACTTCGCGGGCTTCGTGCTGATGTTCGTGATCGGCGGCGTATCGGGCGTGATGACGGCGGCCGTGCCGCTCGACTGGCAGCTGACCGACACGTACTTCGTCGTCGCGCATCTGCACTACGTGCTGCTCGGGATCAACGTGTTTCCGGTGCTCGGCGGGATCACCTACTGGTTTCCGAAGTTCACGGGCCGGATGATGAACGAACGCGTCGGCCGCTGGACGTTCTGGGTCGTGCTGACCGGCTTCAACGTCGGCTTTTTTCCGATGCACGTGTCGGGGCTGCTAGGGATGCCGCGCCGCATCTACACCTACCCGTCCGGCATGGGCTGGGATACGTCGAACCTGCTGACGACGATCGGCTCGTTCGTGTTCGGCATCGGCATCGTGATGTTCGTGATCAACGCGCTCGTCAGCGCGCGGCGCGGCGCGCGCGCCGGCGACAATCCGTGGGGCGCGCCGGGCCTCGAATGGTCGGTCGCGTCGCCGACACCCGCCTACAACTTCGCGGTGCTGCCGCTGATCGCGTCGCGCCATCCACTGTGGGAAACGCGCGGCGAGCCGCGCCGCTCGAGCCTGCGCGTCGGCTACCGGCTCGCCGACGGGCGCGAGGCGCTCGCGGTGTCGCCGCTCGCCGCGACGCCGAGCGCGATCCTCAAGATGCCGGAGGACACCTGCGTGCCGTTCGTGCTGTCGCTGCTCGCGACGGCCGTGTTCGCCGCGATGCTGGTGCGCTCGCCGACGCTCGTCGGCGTTGCCGCGCTCGGCTGCGCGATCGCGCTCGGCGCGTGGCTGTGGCCGCGCCGCTCGCTCGGCCAGCGCGCCCC
>NZ_KV786927.1:0-909 GCF_001806955.1 Burkholderia sp. HMSC10F09 | reverse complement strand
CGCGCCGCCGCAGGCGCCGGCGTCGCGCGGCGCGAGCCCGTCTTCGGCATCGGGCGCGCCGGCCGCGCTGCCGGCCGACACGCAATCGACCGAGATCCGCAAGGCCACGCAGGACGCGGCCGCCTATCTGCGCGGCCTCGCGCAACTGCGCGGACGCAATGCCGAATGGGCGGAGCGCGCGGTGCGCGAGGCGGTCAGCCTGTCGGCGAACGAAGCGCGCGCGCAGCACGTCGTCGACCTGATCGCGCAGGACCCGGCCGATCTCGCGCGGCAGCTCGACGGCCGCAGCGTGACGACGGCCGCCGGCACGCTGCGGCTCGCGACCGCGCACGCGCCGCTCGTCGTCGTCGAGCCCGACTGGCGCAGCCGCTTCCTGTCGATCGTCGCCGATCCGAACGTCGCGCTGATCCTGCTGACGATCGGCATCTACGGGCTGTTCTTCGAGTTCGCGAACCCCGGCTTCGTGCTGCCGGGCGTCGCCGGGACGATCTGCCTGCTGGTCGGGCTGTTCGCGATGCAGTTGCTGCCCGTCAGCTATGCGGGCCTCGCGCTCGTGCTGCTCGGTCTCGGCTGCCTCGTCGCCGAAGCGTTTCTGCCGACCTTCGGCGTGCTCGGCTTCGGCGGCATCGTCGCGTTCGTGATCGGCGCGCTGATGCTGATCGACACCGACGTGCCCGGCTACGGCATTCCGTGGCCCGTCATCGCGAGCCTCGCGCTCGGCGGCGCGCTGCTCGTCGCCGGCGTGTCGAGCGTTGCGCTGCGCGCGCGGCGGCGGCCGGTCGTCACGGGCGGCGAGGCGATCGTCGGCAGCATCGGCGAAGTGCTCGACGACGGCCTGCACGCCGACCAGCCGCACGGGCCGAACGGCGCGGCGCCGCCGTCGGCGGCCGGATGGGCGCGCGTACACGG
>NZ_KV786926.1:0-25139 GCF_001806955.1 Burkholderia sp. HMSC10F09 | reverse complement strand
TGCCGACGAGCGTGCCGTCGTAGGGGTTGCACACGTCGATCGTCGCGTCGCGACGAATGCGCTCGCCATCGATCCGGAGCGCTTCATGACGAACGTCGCAGGCTGCCGTCGATTCTGCAATGGCATTCATGGGTGTCTCCTTCCCGATGCGGGCTTAGCGCAGATGGTTGAGCGCGATGTCGATGATGTCGAAGTTGCGCAGCCGCGCGCGGCCCGCGACGTCGGCGCTCACCGGCTGGCTGAAGATCAGCGGCACGATCTGCTCGGAGAGCCCGCCGTGCGAGCGCAACGGCACGTCGAGGCCCGACAGGTCGTGCCTGATGCGGCGCGTGCCGAGCACGACGTCCGATTCCGAGATCACGATCAGGTCGCCCATCCGGTCGGGCGGCAGCTCGAAACGCGCGCAGCCTTCGGCGCCGCTCAGCACGAGCTCGATACCGTCGACGGCAGCGAGCCGCGCGCGCAGCGCGTCGACGTCGGCCGACGCGGGCACGTAGACGGTCGCGAACGAGCCGAGCGCGCCGTGGTGCACGACGTACGGATCGGTAATCGGCAGAATCACGCGCGCCGCATCGTGGCCGAGCCATTCGTCGAACAGCTCCTGCAGATAGATCACGTTCGGCTCGCCGGTCTCGCCGTCGTGCTTCGCGTTCATGCCGTGATCGGCGGTGATCGCGACGATCGCGCCGAGCTCGTCGAGCCGCTTCAGATACGCATCCATCATCTGGTAGAACGCATTCGCGCCGGGCGTGCCGGGCGCGCACTTGTGCTGCACGTAGTCGGTCGTCGACAGATACATCAGGTCGATCGGCCGCGTCTCGAGCAGCCGCACGCCGGCCGCGAACACGAACTCCGACAGCTCCGCGCTATACACGCTCGGCACCGGCCGCCCGACGAGTTCGAGCACGTTGTCGATGCCGTTTTCGTCGAGGTTCGCCTCGTCGGCCTTCTCCGACGAAAAGCAGATGCCCTTCAGCCCCTTGCCGAGCAGCCTGCGCAGCTTGTCCTTCGCCGTGACGACCGCGACGCGCGCGCCCTGCTCCGCGAACGTCGCGAGCACGGTCGGCGCGACCAGGTACTTCGGGTCGTTCATCAGCACCTCGGCGCCGGTGTCGCGATCGTAGAAATAGTTGCCGCTTATCCCATGCACGGCGGGCGGCACGCCTGTCACGATCGACAGATTGTTCGGGTTCGTGAAGCTCGGCACCACGCATTCGCCCTTCAGCGCCGTGCCCGGCTTCAGCAGCGTGCGCAGATACGGCGCGACACCGGCCTCGGCGGCCCGCTCCAGATACTCGTACGCGCAGCCGTCGACGCACACGACCACGACCGGACGACTCATCCACTTGTAGCGGCGGCCGTTCACTTCCACGGAAACAGGCGTTTCAGTCATGACATTGAGTCCTTTCGGTTCGAACAACGATTGAGCTGCCGGCGCCCGCGCCGCGCCGAGGAGGTGTTTTCCATGCTTGACATTAAAATCGACGATTTGTAGATTGTCAACAACATGCAAAGAACAGCAGGCAGAGTACCGACAACAAAGAGAGGGCAGGTCTTCACTTAACCGCCGCGTGCCGCGGCGTCACAGTCAAGGGGTCTGAGATGAACGAAGTGCCGGTATGCAAGCGTGTGAAGGCATGGGCGGCGGGCGCGGCCCGCTGCGCCCTGGTCGCGGCGATCGCGCTCGGCGCGGCTCAGGCGGCGCACGCGAAAACGTCGCTGCTCGTCTATACCGCGCTCGAAGACGAGGCGATGAAGCCGTACAAGGATGCGTTCGAGAAAGCGAACCCGGACATCGAGATCCGCTGGGTGCGCGACTCGACCGGCTCGGTCACCGCGAAGCTGCTCGCCGAAAAGAACAATCCGCGCGCGGACGTCGTGCTCGGGCTCGCCGCGTCGAGCCTCACGCTGCTGGATCTGCAAGGCATGCTGATGCCGTACGCGCCGAAGGGCTTCGAGCAGCTCACGCGCAAATACAGCGACGCGAACAATCCGCCGCACTGGGTCGGGATGGACGTCTGGGGCGCGACGATCTGCTACAACCGCGTGGTCGGGCAGGCGAAGGGCATTCCGAAACCGACGTCGTGGGAAGACCTGACGAAGCCCGTCTACAAGGGCGCGATCGTGATGCCGAGCCCCGTGTCGTCGGGCACCGGGTATCTCGACGTGACGGCGTGGCTGCAGACGTTCGGCGAAGACCGCGGCTGGAAATTCATGGACGCGCTCGACAAGAACGTCGCGCAGTACGTGCACTCAGGCTCGAAGCCCTGCACGCTCGCGGGCACCGGCGAATTCCCGGTCGGCATCTCGTTCGAGTTTCGCGGCCACGAACTGCAGGCGCAGGGCGCGCCGATCGATCTCGTGTTCCCGAAAGAAGGGCTCGGCTGGGACATGGAAGGCACCGCGATCATGAAGACGACGAAGCAGCCCGACGCCGCGAAAAAGCTCGCCGATTTCATGGCGAGCAAGCAGGCGAACGAAATCACCGCGCGCTGGTGGGCGATCGTCGCGTATCCGGGCGTCGCGCGCAAGCTTGCCGGCATTCCGGACAACTATGCGGATCTGCTCGTGAAGAACGACTTCGTCTGGTCCGCGAAGAACCGCACGTCGATTCTCGACACGTGGCAGAAGCGCTACGGAGCAAAAGCGCAGCAGTAACGCCGCGACCCGCAGCGGGGCCGCGCCGCGCGCCGCCCCGCGTCCCTTTCCTCGTCGAACGCGGCCTGCAGGCCGCAGCGTGGAGGCGCGCATGGCACCTTATCTGAGCGTAGAACGCATCGAGAAGCGGTACAACGACACGCAGGTCCTGTCCGACATCAACCTCAGCGTGATGAAGGGCGAAATGATCTGCTTCCTCGGGCCGTCCGGCTGCGGAAAGACGACGCTGCTGCGCATCATCGCGGGCCTCGAGACGCAGAACGGCGGCCACATCATGCAGGACGGCCGCGACATCTCGCGGCTGCCGCCGCAGCTGCGCGACTACGGGATCGTCTTCCAGTCGTATGCGCTGTTTCCGAACCTCACCGTCTACGACAACGTCGCGTACGGGCTCGTCAATCGCAAGATGAAGCGCGACGCGATCCACGAGCGCGTGCATACGCTGCTCGCGCTCGTCGGCCTGCCCGACTGTCATCGCAAGCATCCGGGCCAGCTGTCGGGCGGCCAGCAGCAGCGCATCGCGCTCGCACGCGCGCTCGCGACGTCGCCGGGCCTGCTGCTGCTCGACGAGCCGCTCTCGGCGCTCGACGCACGCGTGCGTGTGCGGCTGCGTCAGGAGATTCGCGCGCTGCAGCAGCGGCTCGGCGTGACGACGATCATGGTCACGCACGATCAGGAAGAAGCACTGTCGATGGCCGATCGCATCGTCGTGATGAACCAGGGCGTGATCGAGCAGATCGGCACGCCGCTCGAGATCTACCGGCAGCCCGCGTCGCCGTTCGTCGCCGATTTCATCGGCCGCGTCAATACGATTCCGGCCGAGGTCGCGCACGACGGCACGCTGCGCGCGGGCGGCGTCGGCATCGACTGCCGGCACGGCGCCGCACGGCCGGCGCAGGGCGCGGCCGTCTCGGTGTACGTGAGGCCCGAAGACCTGCGCATCCGCGTCGCCGGCGAAGCGGCCGACAACGTGCTCGCGGGCCGCGTCGAGAAACTCGAGTTCCTCGGCGCGTTCTGCCGCGTGAGCTTCCGGATCGACGGGCTCGACGGCCAGGAGATCGTCGCCGATCTGTCGTATCGCGACGTCGACCGCACCGGCGTGTGCGCCGGCGCGCGCGTCGATCTCGCGCTCGATCGCGAGCATGTCCGTGTGTTTCCCGTTGCCCAGGAGCGACTGCAATGAGCGCCGTCCTCGCCGAGCGCCGCCGCGGCGCTACCGCCCCCGCCGACGTGCGGCAGATCACGCACTGGCACGATCGCGTCGCGCAGCTCGCGCTCGTCGCGATGGCCGCGCTGCTGTCACTGTTCCTGCTGCTGCCGCTCGCGCTCGTCGTGCATAAATGCTTCGTCGATGCGGACGGCCATTTCGTCGGCCTGCACAACTTCGTCACGTATCTCGAGGACAGCGCCGTGCTGCGCTCGATGCTGCATTCGTTGACGGTCGGCGCGCTCGTCACCGCGATCGTCGTGCCGATGGCGTTCACGTTCGCCTATG
Source organism: Burkholderia sp. HMSC10F09 (assembly GCF_001806955.1). Classification (NCBI taxonomy): domain Bacteria; kingdom Pseudomonadati; phylum Pseudomonadota; class Betaproteobacteria; order Burkholderiales; family Burkholderiaceae; genus Burkholderia; species Burkholderia sp. HMSC10F09. Next base: position 20,986 of record NZ_KV786926.1, on the reverse strand, counting down.
CGCTCACGCGTTCGTGCATGCCGTTCAAGAATGCCGCGCGCACGATCGCGCTGCTGCCGCTGCTCGCGCCGACGCTGCTGTCGGCCGTGTCGTTCATCTACTGGTTCGGCAACGCGGGGCTGCTCAAGCCGCTGCTGCACGGTCACTCGATCTACGGGCTGCCGGGAATCGTCGTCAGCATGGTCTACGCGTCGTTTCCGCACGTGCTGATGATCCTCGTCACCGCGCTGTCGCTCGCGGACGGGCGCCTGTACGAAGCGGCCGCCGCGATGGGCACGAGCCGCACGCGCAAGTTCTTCACGATCACGCTGCCCGGCGCGAAATACGGGCTCATCAGCGCGACGATGGTGTCGTTCACGATGTGCATCAACGACTTCGGCGTGCCGGTCGTGATCGGCGGATCGTACAACGTGCTGTCGACCGACATCTACAAGCTGATCATCGGGCTGCAGGACTTCAACCGCAGCGCGGTCGTGAGCCTGATGCTGCTGTGCCCGGCGCTCGTCGCGTTCGGCGTCGACTACTTCATCCGCCGCCGCCAGCAGTCGCAGCTCGGCGCACGCTCGACGCCGTATCAGCCGAAACCGTCGCGCGGCTTCGATCTCGCGATGTTCGCGTACTGCGCGATCGTCTGTGCGTTCTTCCTCGCGGTCGTCGGGATCGCGGTGTTCGCGTCGTTCGTGAAGTTCTGGCCGTACCAGATGAGCGTCGGGCTGCAGCACTATCGGATGGGACTCATCGCGGCCGGCATCTTCGACGCGTACAAGAACAGCCTGAAGATGGCAGCGACCGTCGCGATCGGCGGCACGATCGTCGTGTTCGGCGGCGCATACCTGATCGAGAAGACGCGCGGCGCGCGCTGGCTGCGCGGCTTCATCAGCCTGTGCGCGATCCTGCCGATGGGTGTGCCGGGGCTCGTGCTCGGGATCAGCTACATCTTCCTGTTCAATGCGCCCGGCAATCCACTGAGCGGGCTGTACGGCACGCTGTGGCTGCTTGCGATCGTCACCGTCGTTCACTACTACGCATCGAGCCACCTCACCGCCGTCACCGCGCTGCGGCAGATCGACGGCGAATTCGAGGCCGTGTCGGCGTCACTGAAGGTGCCGTTCTACAAGACCTTCGTGCGCGTCACGGTGCCGGTGTGCCTGCCCGCGATCCTGCTGATCGCGCGCTATCTGTTCGTGAACGGGATGACGACCGTATCGGCCGTCGCGTTCCTCTACTCGCCGGAGACGCAGCCCGCGTCGGTCGCGATCCTGAACCTCGACGATGCGGGACAGATGGGCCCGGCCGCCGCGATGGCGACGCTCGTGCTCGCGACGTCGTCGTGCGCGTGCCTGTTGTTCGCCTGCGTGTCGCACGTGCTGCTGCGTCGCACGCAGGCTTGGCGCACGCCGTATCGCCGCTGATTTCCCGATGCACCGATCCGATGCCCGACTTCCTCAAGGAGAAACCATGACGCTCGCCGATCAGCCCATCCTGCTCACGCCCGGCCCTCTGACGACCTCCGCGCGCACGCGCGACGCGATGCTGCGCGACTGGGGGTCGTGGGACAGCGACTTCAACGCGATCACGGCGCGGCTGCGTACGCGGCTCGTGCAGATCGTGCACGGCGAAGACACGCACGAATGCGTGCCGCTCCAAGGCAGCGGCACGTTCTCCGTCGAAGCGGCGATCGGCACGCTCGTGCCGCGCGACGGCCACGTGCTGGTGCCGAACAACGGCGCGTACTGCCAGCGCATCGCGAAGATCTGCCGCGTGCTCGGCCGCCGGCTGACGACGATCGACTACAGCGAAGACCGCCGCGTCGATCCGGCCGACGTCGATCGCGCGCTCGCCGCCGATCCCGGCATCACGCACGTCGCGCTCGTGCACTGCGAGACGGGCACCGGCGTGATGAATCCGCTGCACGAGATCGCGCAGGTCGTCGCGAAGCACGGCCGCGGGCTGATCGTCGACGCGATGAGTTCGTTCGGCGCGATCGAGATCGATGCGCGCACGACGCCGTTCGACGCGGTGATCGCGGCGTCGGGCAAGTGCCTCGAAGGCGTGCCGGGCATCGGCTTCGTGATCGTGAAGCGCAGCACGCTCGAACGTTGCGAAGGCAACTGCCATTCGCTCGCGATGGACCTGTACGACCAGTGGGTCTACATGCAGCGCACGACGCAGTGGCGCTTCACGCCGCCGACGCACGTCGTCGCGGCACTCGACGCGGCGCTCGCGCAATACATCGACGAAGGCGGGCTCGCCGCGCGCGGCGGCCGCTATCAGCGCAACTATCGTGCGCTGATCGACGGGATGCGCGCGCTCGGCTTCCGCCCATTCCTCGATCCGGCGATCCAGGCGCCGATCATCGTCACGTTCCATGCTCCGGACGATCCGAAGTACGACTTCAAGACCTTTTATCAAGAGGTCAAAAAGCGCGGCTACATTCTGTATCCGGGCAAGCTCACGCAGGTCGAGACGTTCCGCGTCGGCTGCATCGGCCACTTCGGCGAAGCGGGCATTCCGGGCGCCGTCGCCGCGATCGCCGACACGCTCAAGGCGATGGGCGTGCAGCGCATGTCCGCCGAAGCGGCCGCGTGATGCATGCCACACCGACACCGTTCGGGCCGTGCACGCGCGCGGCCCTCCACTCAACCGGCTGAACTTTCGATGCGACCTTTCTGGATCGAACAAGCGCTGTTCAACGACGGCGATCTCGCGCCCGCACTGCAGGGCGCGACGCAGGCGGACGTCTGCATCGTCGGCGGCGGCTTCACCGGACTCTGGACCGCGATCCAGACGAAGCGGCAGAATCCGGCGCTCGACATCGCGATCGTCGAGAGCGACCTGTGCGGCGCCGGCGCGAGCGGCCGCAACGGCGGATGCCTGCTCACGTGGTCCGCGAAATTCCTGACGTTGCGGCGATTGTTCGGCGAGGCCGAGGCGATCCGGCTCGTGAAGGCGTCGGAAGCGGCCGTGCAGCACATCGCGGACTTCTGCCGCGAGCATGCGATCGACGCGGAACTGCGGCGCGACGGCACGCTCTACACCGCGACCTCGCCTGCGCAGATCGGCACGCTCGCGCCGGTGCTCGATGCGCTGGCCGCGTGCGGCATCCACAGCTACGAGCCGCTGCCGCCGGCCGAGGTCGCGCGCCGCTCGGGGTCCGCACGCAATCTGGACGGCGTGTACTCGCCGATCGCGGCGACCGTCCATCCGGGCAAGCTCGTGCGCGGCCTGCGCCGCGTCGCGCTCGCGATGGGCATCCGCCTCTACGAACGCACGCCGATGCTCGCGTTTACGCCGGGCCAGCCGGTGGTCGTGCGCACGCCGTGCGGCAGCGTGACCGCGAAGAAACTCGTGCTCGCCATCAACGCGTGGATGGCGAGCCGTTTCCCGCAGTTCGAACGGACGATCGCGGTCGTCTCGAGCGACATGGTGATCACCGACCGATGCCCGGAGCTGCTCGAACGCACGGGGCTCGTCGACGGCGTGTCGGTGCTCGACTCGCGGATCTTCGTCTACTACTACCGGACGACGGTCGACGGCCGGCTGATGCTCGGCAAGGGCGGCAACACGTTCTCGTGGCGCAGCCGGATCGCACCTGTCTTCGATCGCCGCTCGCCGTACGAGAGCGAACTCACGCGAAGCCTGCACGCGTTCTTTCCGTCGCTCGCCGGCGTGCCGATCACCGCGAGCTGGAACGGGCCGTCCGACCGTTCGGTGACGGGCTTTCCGTTCTTCGGCCGGCTCGACGGCGCGCCGAACGTGTACTACGGCTTCGGCTATTCCGGCAACGGCGTCGGGCCGACGTACATGGGCGGGCAGATCCTGTCGTCGCTCGTGCTCGACGCCGACAACGCATGGACGCGCAGCCCGCTCGTGCGAGGGCCGCTCGGCCGCTTCCCGCCGGAGCCGCTGCGCTACGTAGGTGCGCATGTCGTGCGCAATGCGATCCGCCGCAAGGAACGCGCGGAAGACGAAAACCGACGGCCGGCGGCCGTCGACACGTGGCTCGCGAAGTTCGCGAGCGCGGCAGGCAAGGCCGACAAGGAATGATTCGCGCGTCGCGCGCCGCCGCAGCAGTAGATGAAAAAAGGGACGCCGGAAAAGCGTCCCTTTTTCATGCCGCGTGACTTGCGTACGCGGCGCGGTGCACGGCCGCGCGTGCCGAGCGCTACGCGCGCGCCTTCTCGCGCGCCGCCTTGCCGGCCGCCGGCAGGCCCTGCTCGTGCGTGCGCCGCATCCGCGCCAGACCGTGCGCGACGTGCTCGCGCACGAGCGCGACGGCCTTGTCCTCGTCGCCGTCGGCGAGCGCCTGCACGATCTTGTCGTGCTCGGCCGCCGACACCGCGATCGCATCCTCTTCCGCCTCGATCGCCGCCTGGCGGAGCAGCCCGAGCTGCCGGACGAGCCGGCGATACGTATCGGTGAGATGCGTATTGCCGACGCCGACCACCATCGCATCGTGGAACTGCACGTTGAGCTCGGTATAGCGCGTGACGTCGTGCGTCTTCGCGGCCTCCTTCATCGACTTGACGATGCCCTTCAGGATCTTCAGCGTGTCGGCCGACATGCGCTTCGCGAGCGCGCGCGCGACCGATTCGTCGAGCATCGCCCGCACCTCGTAGATTTCCTCGGCCTCGCGCAGCGGCACGACGCGCACGGTCACGCCGCGGTTCTTCTCGTTGCGCAGCAGGCCGGCCTGCTCGAGCGCACGGAACGCTTCGCGCACCGGCCCGCGTGACACGTTCAGCTTCGTCGCGATCTCGACTTCGTTCAGCTTCTCGCCCGGTGCGTACTCGCCGGATACGATCGCGCGCTCCAGCATGTCCTGGACGATCATCGCGAGCGACTGGCTTTGCAGGAGTTCGATGGCGTTCAGCGCGTTCGGGGCAGTCATGGTCGGGCAGGCAGCAAGGCTGCGGCAGGAAACAGGGGCGCCATATCGGCGAATGATCCCTGTATACCCTTAGCCCGACATATTGTCAACAGTTTTCAGTTTCCAAAAAGCTTGCGCCGCCGCGGCGGCGCAGCGCTCACTTCGGCAGCGCCGGGATCATCCATGTGAGCACGTGCTGCTGCAGGAAGACCAGCACGCCGAGCAGCAGCGTCAGCACGACGCTGTGCCAGAACGTGCGCGCGAACACGATCCCTTCGCGCCCTTTCAAATCGGTCGTCGACACGCCGGTCGCGATATTCTGCGGCGAAATCATCTTGCCCATCACGCCGCCCGACGAATTGGTCGCGGCCATCAGCACCGGATCGAGGCCAAGCTGCCGCGCGGCGACGACCTGCAGATTGCCGAACAGCGCATTGCCCGACGTATCGCTGCCCGACAGGAACACCGCGATCCAGCCGAGCGACGCCGACACGAGCGGAAACAGCGCGCCCGTCGATGCGACGCCGGTGCCGAGCGTATAGCTGATGCCCGAGTAGTTGAGCAGGTACGCGAGCCCGACGATCATCATCACCGTGACGATCGCGATCCACGTCTGCCGCCACGTTTTCACCACGCACTCGAAGAACGCGCCGACGCCCGTGCGCGTGAGCGCAGCCGTGATGATCGCCGACACGAGGATCGCGGTGCCCGTGCCGAGCGGCTGGAAGTCCCAGATCGCCGCATACGGCTTCTGGTACAGCGACACGAACACCGCATTGTGCAGCCCCGGCCACTTGATCTTCACGTCGCCGATCGCCGCGATATTCGCATGCACCCACACGATCACGACGACCGACACGACGATCCACGGCAGCCAGCCGCCGAATCCGGCGCGCATGCCGCTGCCGCCCGTGCCCACACCCGCGCCGCGTGCGAGCGAGAACTGCGGATCGGGCTGCGGCTTCCACATCTGGAGGAAGCCGATCGTGACGATCAGCGACGTGAGCGACGACAGCACGTCCGTCAGCTGATAGCCGAGATAGTTCGAGGTGACGAACTGCGCAAGCGCGAAGCTGCCGCCCGACACGAGCAGCGCGGGCCACAGCCGCGCGATCGAACGCATACCGCCGTACGCGCCGACCACGTAGAACGGCAGCAGCAGCGCGAAGAACGGCAGCTGGCGGCCGACCATCGCGGCAAGCGTCGTCGGCGGCAGCGACGTGACGGCGCCGAGCACCGTGATCGGCACGCCGAGCGCGCCGAACGCGACCGGCGCGGTATTGAACAGCAGCGTATAGGTCAGCGCTTCGAGCGCGGGAAAGCCGAGCGCGATCAGCAACGCGCTGGTGATCGCGACCGGCGTGCCGAACCCGGAGATCCCTTCGAGCAGACAGCCGAACGAGAACGCGACGACCAGCAGCACGAGGCGGCGGTCGTCGGGCAGATTGTCGAGCATCCATTGCCGGAACTGGTCGAAGCGGCCCGACTTCACCGCGATGTTGTACAGCAGCAGCGCGTTGAAGACGATCCACATCACGGGCACGACGGCGAGCGCCATTCCGGCGCCGACCGCATCGAACGCGAGACCGGCCGGCATCCCCCACGCCCCGATCGCGACCGCGAGGCCCGCGACGAGCCCGGCGAGCGACGCCTGCCACGCAGGGCGGCGCAGCACACCGAGCGCGATCAGCGCGACGGCGATCGGAATCACGGCGACGAGGAACGAGAGCAGCAGCGAGCCGGCGACGGGCGTCAGCGGCTGCGCGAAGACGATGCCGGGCGGTAGAGCGACTGTGGGATTCATCGTGTCTCCTCTGGATGGACGACGAGCCGATCGATCGGCCGCTTGCGCATGCAACGGTCTGCGTCGCCAACCGATCGGTCGCTTAAAAGAGGTTAGGAGCCACGTGCCGCTTGTACAAGGGAGGACAAGCCCGAGGCCGGCCGCTGTGCGCGGCCGTTCGCCGACGCGCAGCGGGCAGCGCGCTGACAGGCACGACAGCTACGCGCGCGTCGCGTCGCGCCGCCGCAATGTTGCGTGTCGAACAAAGGAGCCTGTCTGCGAGCGGGATGTTTCGTTGGGCGTCCGAAGTCTAGACTCGCTGCATCGAATCCGGCCGCGCCGCCGACGGCGCCGCGCCGGCATGCCATGGAGCCAAACACGATATGAACACGTTGAAACAGGCCATATGTGCTGCGCTGCTGATCGGCTCGACGTGCGCGGCGCACGCGCAGCCCGCATCGCGGCCGCTGACGCGCGCCGAGGTTCGTCAGGAACTCGCCGAACTGCAGGCGGTTGGCTATCGCGCGAGCCTCGCCAGCAGCCCGAACTTCCCGGACGACATGCAGACGATCATGCGACGCGCGGCCGCTGCGCGCGAACGCGCCGGATACGGCGACACCGGCCGTGCAAGCATCGAGTCGGGCAAGCCGGCGCTGCCGCGCGCAGCCGATCGCGAGACGTACGCGCACCACTGATGGCGCGCCGCACGTGCTGAGGCGCTCGCAGCAAGATCGCCCCGCGCGCGCCGACGTGCGCGGCGCAGTGCGCCGCGACGCACGTCAGACGCTGAAGCGGTTCAGCGTATATGCGCGATAGGCCGCGACGAACGCGTCGAACGATCCGGCCTCCTTCGCTTCCAGCTCCGCCTGCTCGGCGAGCGACTGCTCGGCCAGTGCGGTCGATGCGCGCATCGCGTCCGCCGACGGCGGATGCGCACGGTAGTACGCGGCATGCGCTTCGCTCTGCGCGCGCGCGAACGCGAGGAACGACTGGCCGTTCTCGCGCATCGTGCGCAGCACACGCGCCGACGGCGTGCGTTCCGGATCGGCGAGCTTCTCGCGCTGCGCGGCGATCGCGCGCGCATGCGCATCGTCGCCGCGAATCTCGTCGAGACGGCGGCCGATCGTTTCGATGTCGGCCATCAGCGCATCGGCCCACGCGCGCATCGCGATCGGCTCGCCGTCGCGCGTCAGCATCAGTCCCGGCTTGCGGCCTTCCATCGTCACGCTTGCGAAGTTCGCATTCGCTTCCTTGTACGCGTCGCAGTCGAGCGTCGGGCTCGCGTCGAGCGCGCATGCGAGCAGAAACGCGTCGAGAAAGCGCGCGGTGTCGATCGCGATGCCGGTCGGCTCGAACGGATCGATGTCGAGGCAGCGCACTTCGATGTACTGCACGCCGCGCGACGCGAGCGCATGCAGCGGACGCTCGCCCGAATACGTGACGCGCTTCGGCCGGATCGTCGAGTAAAACTCGTTCTCGATCTGCAGCACGTTCGTGTTGATCTGGATCCACTCGCCGTCGCGATGCGTGCCGATCGCCTCGTACGGCGGATACGGTTCGCTGACGGCCTTCGACAGCGCGTCGAGATAGCCGGGCAGCGTGTTGTAGTCGACGTGCAGCGCAGCCTGTGCGGTCGTGTTCGAGTAGCCGAGATCGCTCATGCGCAGGCTCGTCGCATACGGGCGGTACAGCGTATCGGCGTCGAACGCTTCGAGCGTGTTCGGCTTGCCGCGCAGGAACCTCGTATCGAGCGCGGGCGATGCGCCGAACAGATACATCAGCAGCCAGCTGCGGCGCCGGAAGTTGCGGATCAGCGCGAGATAGCGCTCGGACTGATAGTCGACGAGCGTCGCGGTCGATCCTTCGTCCGCATGCAGCCGCCGCCACACTTCCTCGTGCAGCGAGTAGTTGTAGTGGATGCCCGCGATGCACTGCATCGTGCGGCCGTAGCGATACGCGAGGCCGCGGCGATACACCGTCTTCAGGCGACCGATGTTCGACGTGCCGTAGTTTGCGATCGGGATCTCGTCGTCGGCCGGCAGCAGGCCGGGCATCGAGTTGTTCCACAACAGCTCATCGCCGAGCGACGCGTACACGTAGCGATGCAGTTCGTCGAGGCGTTCGAGCGTCAGCGCGGCGTCTCCTTCCGCGGGGGTGATCAGCTCGAGCAGCGCTTCGGAATAATCGGTCGTCAGCGACGGATGCGTGAGTGCCGATCCGAGCGCGCGTGGGTGCGGCGTGAACGCGATCATCCCGTCGCGCGTCACGCGCAGGCTTTCCTTTTCGATGCCGCGCAGGCCGTCGGGCAGATGCTGCCGCGTCGGGCCCGTGCTCAGCGCATCGAGGCGATTCAGCAGCAGTTCGGGCTGGCGGTGAGTCATGGTGTTCGACATGGATGCGCAAGTGCGGGACGGCCGCAGGACGATGCCGCGCGGCCGGCTGGATTATTGGTCGCTTCGTTGGTAGCGGGCACTTTAACATCTCGCCGAAACACGCGCTTGAGGTGCGCCGGCACGCGCGCGGGCGTGAAATCGACGGTCCGGGCGCGAGGCGTGCGGCGTTGCGCCGACGTTATGCAGCACGCAGCGAGGCGGCTGCGCAGGCGGTTGCGGATTCGTCCGACGGAACGCGGCGCGCGGCCATCGTACGCAGCGCCGGTTCCGATGCAATAGCGGCTAGCCGCCGCGCGCGGCACCCATCCGGTCCGCGACCTCGTTCCACAGATGCAGCGCCGCGTACGCGCGCCACGGCCGCCAGCCCTCGGTGCGCTGCTTCTGGCTCGCGAGCCGGCCGAGCGACGGATCGCGCGCGGCGATCGACTGCATCAGGACCAGATCGGACGCGGGCCACGCGTCCGGATCGCGCCATGCGCGCATCGCGATGTATTCGACCGTCCACGGGCCGATGCCGGGCAATTCGAGCCACGCGGCGCGCAGCGTCGCGAGATCGGCCTGCGCGGTGTCGACCGGCACGTCGCCGGCCGCGACCGCGCGCGCCATCCCGGTTAGCGCGGCCGCGCGCTTGCCCGGCATGCCGATCTTCGCGAGATCGCACGTGGCGAGCGCGTCCGGCGTCGGAAAGCGCCAGGCGGGCGCACCGTCGGCCGTATCTGCATCGTCATGCAGCACGCGTTCGCCCGCGCGTTCGACGAGCCGCCCGACGATCGTCGTCGCGGCCTTCACGCTAACCTGCTGGCCGACGATCGCCCGCACCGCCAGCTCGAAACCCGACCACGCGCCGGGCACGCGCAGCCCCGGCGCGGCCGCGACGAGCGGCGCGAACCACGGGTCGCGCGCGAGCCCGCTGCCGATCGCGGCCGGGTCCGCGCCGAGATCGAACATCGACGCGACACGCGCGGCGAATGCATCGTCGACGTGGCGCGCCGCCGCGCCTTCGACGGTCGCGATCAGACAATGCCGACGCGGATGCCGCGTCACGGTGAGCCGGCCCGGTTCGCCGTGTAGATCGACGATGCGTCGATAGACGCCGTGCGCGACCTGCTCGACGCCGGGGATCGCGCGGCCGCTGAAAAAGCGCAGCACGCGCGGCCAGTCGTACGGCACCTTGAAGCGCAGTTCCAGTTGCGCCGACGGCGGCACGTGGCCGCCGTCCGCTGTCGATGCGATCGTTGCGATTTCGATGCTCAAGCTGTGCTGTCCTCCTCGATGGCGGCCGTGGCCGGTTCGTCGTCGCGTGCGCGGCGCGCTTCGGATGCGAGCAGCGTCGCCTTGCGGCGCACGCCCCACCGATAGCCGGCGAGCGCGCCGCCCTTTTGCACGACACGATGACACGGAATCGCGAGCGCGACCGGATTCGACGCGCACGCGGACGCAACCGCGCGCACCGCGCCCGGCGCACCGAGCGCTGCGGCGATCTCCGAATAGCTGCGCGTCTCGCCGTACGGAATATGCGTGAGCGCTTCCCAGACGCGCTGCTGGAACGCCGTCGGCGCGATGTCGAGCGGCAAGTCGAAGGTGTGCCGCGTGCCGTCCAGATAGGCGCCGATCTGCGCGATGAACGGTGCGAGCCGCGCCGGCGATTCGACGAGCTCGGCCCGCGCGAAGCTCGCCTTCAGTTCGTGCACGAGCGCAGCCGGTTCGTCGCCGAACGCGATCCGGCAAATGCCTTTGTCGGTCGCGGCGACGAGCACCGTGCCGAGCGACGTCGGCGCGGTCGCATAGTCGATCCGCAGCCCCGCGCCTTGCCGGCGAAACGCGGACGGCGCCATCCCGAGCTCGCGCGGCACCGACGCGTAGAGCCGCGACGGCGAATTGAAGCCGGCGTCGACCGCGGCGCGCGTGACGGGCTGCCCGCGCTGCAGCGCCTGGCGCAGCGCGGCGCCGCGCTGTGCGGCCTGGTATTGCCGCGGCGACACGCCGACGACGCGCTTGAACAGCCGCTGAAGATGAAACGGGCTCACATGCACGGCGTCGCTCAGCTGCTGCAGCGTCAGCCGCTCCGAATGGGCATCGAGCACCGCGCAGGCGCGATTGACGATCTCGAGCTCGCGCGGCAGCCCTTCCGGCTGACAGCGCTTGCAGGGCCGGAAGCCTGCCGCCCGGGCGGCGGCCGGGTCGTCGAAAAACGCCACGTGCTCGCGGCGCGGCAGCCGCGACGCGCAGCTCGGACGGCAGAACACGCCCGTCGTGCGGACTGCGTAGAAAAACGCGCCGTCCGCGTGCGGATCGCGGGCAGTCACGGCGCCCCAGCGGGCATCGTCGGTCGGATAGGCGGTTTTCATCGTAACCTCGCACTCTCGAGTGTAGACGGTGCCCACTTTAGGCGCCGGCACGTACAGTCGCGCGCCGAATCTTGCGCTGTCATCCGCGGCGCAAATCGGGGCCGCAAGCGACGCCGCCTGTCATCGCGCCGTCACAATTTTGCTGCACTGCGGGTGCGACAAAACGCCGTCCTGACGTTTTTTTACACACACGATATTGCATCGCACCATTCGTATGTGTATAGTGGTTCCTGTCTCCTCCATGTCTCCTCCTGATATGGATTAAGCCCGTTCCGCGTGAACGGGCTTTTTTTCGTCCGTCGATTGTGCCGCGTTCCGGCCGATGCGCGTGCGTGGTCTACACTCGATGAACCTTGCCTGGCGAAGGAGCGTTCGTCCATGAAACCGACCCTGCGCGGCATCGACCACGTCGTGCTGCGCGTCACCGACATGGCCGCGATGACGCGCTTTTACTGCGATGCCGTCGGCTGTCACGTCGAGAAGGAGCAGCCCGATCTCGGCCTCGTGCAACTGCGCGCCGGCGACGCGCTGATCGACCTGCTCGCCGTCGGCAGCAAGATCGACCGCGCCGACAGCGGGCCGCCCGGCGCCGGGCGCAACGTCGATCACGTGTGCCTGCGCGTCGAACCGTTCGATCCCGACGCGCTGATCGCGCACTTCGCCCGTTTCGGTGCGCGGCCCGGCGAGCCGATCGAGCGCTACGGCGCCGGCGGCTACGGGCCGTCGATCTACCTGTTCGATCCGGAAGGAAACATGCTGGAGTTCAAGGGGCCGCCTGCCGTCGTCGGCTGAGCGTGCGGGCCGCGGATGGCGCGCTCACGCGTCGGCGCGCGCCTTCAGCGTCGTCCATTCGACCGCGACCGGATCGTGATCGGCGCTCGAGATCCACGCGGCGCCGTCCTGCACCGTGCACTGCAGGCGCATCGTGCGCTCCGCGAGGCGGCCAAGCGCGGCCGCGACGCCTTCCGCGAGCGACAGCACCTGCACGTTGCGCAGCCGCTCGACCTTGCTGCGCACGCCCTGCCACCAGATATCCGACGTCTTCCCGCCGTACGCGATCACCGTGACCTGTGCGGCGCGGCCCGCTGCCTTCGCGATGCGCCGCTCGTCGGGCTGGCCGACCTCGATCCATGCGTCGATCGCGCCGGTCAGATCCTTCTGCCACAGATCGGGCTCGTCGGTGTCCGACAATCCCTTGCCGAACTCGAGACGCTCGTGCGCGAGCAGCGCGAATGCGGCGATCCGCACCATCATCCGTTCGTCGGTTTCGGACGGATGACGCGCGACCGTCAGCGCATGATCGGCGTAGTAATGCCGATCCATGTCGGCGATTTGCAGTTCGGCTTTGTAGATCGTGGATTTCAGCGCCATGCGGATGCGGCCCGGGGCGGGCATTCGGTTCGGTCGGGCCGTGATGATACCGAATGCGTGCGGCCGCGCGTGTCGCCGCATGCCCACAGCACAACGGCCCGGCATCGCCGGGCCGCGTCCGATCCGCGCCGCCGGCTCGGCGAGCCGGCGCACGCGGTGCCTGCCGCGTCGCGTCGTCGTGCGACTGCGCGTTACTGCTTGATGAAGCGCGCGTCCGTCCAGAGACCTTGCTGGTCGCTGTTGTCCGCGCTGACGAACTGCACGTCGCCGTGCTCGACCGACACCACGCGGAAACGCTGGCCTTCCGGTACCGACAGGCAACGGAAGTCGTCGAAGTACTGCTGCTTCGCCTGGGCCTTGCCGTCGCGTTCGTGACTCAGTACGGAATCCAGATTGTCTTTCGACAGGCAGCCCCAGGCATTCTTCGTCAACTGGATTTCCTGCTTCGGCTGAACGGCTACATCGCCGCCCGCCTGGGCAATCGACACCATCGCACACGCGCCGACGAGGGCAAGAAAGACACCGGTACGCTTCATCATGTTTTGTCTCCAGGCTTGCGGGCACCAGGCTGGGGTTAGCTATGTGTTTAAAGGTGATCGTGAACCCGCGTTTTTCACTTTAGAAGACCGGCAAACGATAGCAAGCACATTTGTTGTGCGATCGCAATAGCGGCGAATTGTCGCACCCTGCGCGCGAGCGTTTTTTGGCGTCGGCAACGCCCGCCGCGCTTCGGTTACACGGCGGCCGGATTGATGGCGACAGTTCGCAGAGCGTTACGGGGCAAGGCTTTCAACGCAGTTACAGCGCACGGCATGAACGGTTTGGATAATCCATTTCGATGTCCCGACCATTTTGATGCAACGCACATAAAGTCGTGCGACGCGCTGCCCGATTATTGCGCTGCGCTATCCGATTTACATCATTCAAGAAAAATGCCAGAAATAAGCCGATCCGTATTTATCCGGATCGGCCCGGCCATTCGCGCGGTTCGATTACGCCGCTTGCTGCTTCGCAAAATAGTCGCGCTGGAAGATGCACATCCGATACGCGTTGTGATACGTGCCGTTGCCGAAAAATTCTTCCTTCAATTCGGCCTCGTGCTGAAAACCGCACTTTTCGTAGATGTGAATCGCCGCCGCGTTCGACGTATCGACGATCAGATACAGCTTGCGCAGGTTCAGCACCTTGAACGCGTACTCGATCGCGAGCCGCGTTGCCTGCCCCGCATAGCCGCGTCCCTGACGCTGCGGCGCGATGATGATCTGGAACTCGCCGCGGCGATGGATGTAGTCGAGCTCGATCAACTCGACGAGCCCGACCAGTTCGCCCTGCGTGTCGACCGCGACGAAGCGGCGTTCGCGCTGATCGTGCACGTGGCGGTCGTACAGCTGCGACAGCTCGGCGAACGTTTCGTACGGTTCCTCGAACCAGTAGCGCATGATTTTCGCGTCGTTGTTCAGCTCGTGAACGAAGCGCAGGTCCTGACGTTCCAGCGGGCGCAGCGCAAGCGTATGGGTCTCGTTCTGAAGTTGCATATTCGCGTCCTTTTTTGGGGCCGGCGTGTGCGTCGAACGCGTGCGTCCGCTGTCGCGGCCGCCGCGCGGCGCGTTGTAAGAAGTTGAACGCCGGCGAAGTTCAGAGCCTAGAATGGGAGCAAGGGTTCCTGCCACCGCAAGGAGGCTATCGTGATCGAGCATGTCATTCTCGGCATCTTTCTCGTGCTGCCGCTCGTCATTGTCGCAGCGCTGTTTTCCGACGAACTCTGGCAGGAACATCGCCGCCAGCATCCGCGCGACGAACACGCGCCGCATATCGACTGGAAGCATCCGTGGCGCCGCGTGCGTCGCGGCCACTGAATCGCCCGCCGCCCGGCGACGCGCCCGCGGCCGCGCCGCCGCGCGGCGGCCTCATCTGCCCCGACCGCGAGATTCCGACGTGAACGACAAACTGCCCACTCCCGCACACGACATTCCGAACGAAGCGATCGATCTGCAAATCGCCGACGTGCTCGCCGCCGTCCGCTACCCGGCGAACAAGGACGCGATCGTGGACGCCGCGCGCGACGCCGGCGCGAGCAACGAAGTGCTGTCGATGCTCGACGGCCTGCCGGAGCAGGATTATCCGGACGTCGATGCCGTCACGCGCTGGGTCGCCGGCAATTTCGGGCCCGGCATCGGCACCTGAGGCGACGCGCGCGCACGCCGCCGCCGCGCCACGCGTCCTGCGCGTCCTTTTTGCGGCCCGACAGCTCGAAACGTCAGCGGTTTCGGCGATTTGTTACGGTCATTCTGACCGGAATAATGCGCCGTTACGCAATGGACGCCGGGGAAACGAATCCTTACAGCCGGTGTTCGGGGCGCTCGCTATGCTGGGTTCCATATCGAATCCAGCGGGTGAACGCGATGAAAAAGACTCTGTTGCTGATTGCCGGTGTGGCCGCGTTGCTGAGCGGCTGCATCGTCGTGCCGGACGGCGGCTATTACGACGGCGGGTATCACCATCATCATCGGCATTGGGACTGATGCCGATGCCGCGCACGGGCGCTTCGGCAACGCGATGACGCCCCGCTTGCCGCGCCTCGGCGCGCGGCGTTGAAGGTGAAGTGATGGCGGCGATTGCCGCGTCACTTCCCGATGCAAAACCTGCTGAAGATCACGCCCAGCAGGTCGTCCGAAGTAAATTCCCCCGTAATCGCATTGAGCTGTTCCTGCGCGAGCCGAAGCTCCTCCGCGAACAGATCGAGCGACTGCGCACGCTGTTCCGCATGCTCGGCCGCGCGCGCGAGGTGATCCTGCGCGGCGCGCAGCGCGATCAGATGCCGCTCGCGCGCGAGATACACGCCTTCCGCGCCGGCCTGCCAGCCGGCGATGCGCAGCAGCTCCGCACGCAGCAGGTCGATCCCGTCGCCGCGCTTCGCGGATAGATGCACTTCGGTCAGATCGCCTTCCGCGGTCGGATGTGCAACCGATGCCGGCACGCCGGTCAGATCCGTCTTGTTCAGCACGCGCACGACCGGCACGCCGGCCGGGAAACGCGCGGCGATTGCGTCGTCGTCCGCGGTCATCCCGGTGCGCGAATCGAGCAGATGCAGCACGACGTCCGCGCGCTCGATCTCGCTCCACGTGCGCGCGATCCCGATCCGCTCGACCTCGTCCTCGGTCTCGCGCAGGCCGGCCGTATCGATGATGTGCAGCGGAATCCCTTCGACCTGGATCGTCTGCGCGACCTTGTCGCGCGTCGTGCCGGCGATCGGCGTGACGATCGCGAGCTCCGCGCCGGCCAGCGCGTTCAGCAGCGACGACTTGCCGACGTTCGGCTGCCCCGCGAGCACGATCGACAGCCCTTCGCGCAGCAGCGCGCCCTGCCGCGCATCGCCGAGCACGTGCGCGAGCTGCGCGCGGATCTTCGCGAGCTTGCCGCGTGCGTCGGCCGCTTCGAGAAAGTCGATTTCCTCTTCCGGAAAATCGAGCGTCGCCTCGACCAGCATCCGCAGATTGATCACGTCGTCGACGAGTGCATGAATCTGCCGCGAGAACGCCCCGTCGAGCGAGCGCCCGGCCGAGCGCGCGGCTGCCTCGGTGCTTGCCTCGATCAGATCGGCGACCGCTTCGGCCTGCGCGAGATCGAGCTTGTCGTTCAGAAATGCGCGGCGCGTGAATTCGCCGGGCTCCGCGAGCCGCAGCCCGACCGCGCGACCGACGTCGAGGCAGCGCTGCAGCAGCAGCTGCATCACGATCGGGCCGCCGTGCCCCTGCAGTTCGAGCACGTGCTCGCCCGTATACGAATGCGGCGCCGGGAAGTACAGCGCGATGCCGCGATCGAGCGGCGCGCCCTGCGCGTCGAGGAACGGCACGTAGCTCGCATGGCGCGGCGCGAGCCGCTGACCGCATAGTGCATCGATCATCGGCAGCGCCGCCGCCTCGCCGCCGCGCCCGAACGATACGCGGACGACGCCGATGCCGCCCCGGCCGGCAGCAGTGGCAATGGCGACGATCGGATCGGAATCGGTAGCGAGCATGGGGATCGGAGGCGGTGATCAGGCAGTCAGTGGTGCGCCCGCGCAACAGGTCGGGCAAACGAACGCCGGCATTGTAGCGCGCCCGCACCCGCACGGCGGGCGCATCTGGCCGTTTCAGACGGTATCGAATTTATCCCGGTGGGGATAAGCCGTGTCTCAGTCCCGTACACTGTCGCGCGACGCGCTTCGGACCGGTATGCCGTCCGGCGCGCATTCGCGCCCGCTCGTTTCGTTCCGCACCCGCCGGTCGTCAGATTTGGATTCGTCTGCATAGGATATGTTTATCCCATGCAGTTGTCTGAAACGGGTCGGCGGAATTGCACAATCCCGTCCATGCCGACACCCGAAGAAAAAGCGGCGTTCTCGGAACGCCTGAAATTCGCCTTGCGGCGCAGCCCGGAAAAGATCGCCGGTGCGACGGAGCTTGCCAACCGCTTCAATCTGCGTCATCGCGGAACGCATCCGGTTTCGCCGCAGACCGCGCACAAATGGCTGACGGGCCGCACCATTCCGACGCCCGACAAACTCGAAACGCTCGCCGAGTGGCTGCGCGTCGAGTTGCACTGGCTGCACTACGGCCCGTCGCCGAGCGCGGGCGATCATGCGACGCCGCAACCGCTGCCGCGCGACGAACGCTATCCGCCGACACCGGAGACGATCGAGCTCGCATCGAAGATCGAAGCGCTGTCGCCGCATCAGCGTTATCTGGTGCAGGAACTGGTCGAGCAGTTCTACGGCGAACCGAAGGGCGACGCAAAGAAACCGTGACCGGCGCGCCAAGCGCCGCCTGAAAACAAAAAGCCGCATGGCGGAACCATGCGGCTTTTTTGCATGCGCGGCGCGCGGGCAGATCGCGCGCGCGCCGTTTTGTCATGCGGGCTTCTTCTTGACGCCGCCGAGCTTGCGCGTGATGTAGTACTGCTGCGCGATCGACAGCACGTTGTTCACGACGTAGTACAGCACGAGGCCGGCCGGGAAGAAGAAGAACATCACCGAGAACGCGATCGGCATGAACTTCATCATCTTGGCCTGGACCGGATCCGGCGGCGTCGGGTTCAGGCTCGTCTGCACGTACATCGAGACGGCCATCAGCACCGGCAGGATGAAGTACGGATCGCGCTGCGACAGATCGTGAATCCACAGAATCCACGGCGCGCCGCGCATTTCGACCGACGCGAGCAGCACCCAGTACAGCGAGATGAACACCGGGATCTGAATCACGACCGGCAGACAGCCGCCGAACGGATTGACCTTCTCGGTCTTGTACAGCTCCATCAGCGCCGCGTTCATCTTCTGCGGATCGTTCTTGAAGCGTTCGCGCAGCGCCTGCATCCGCGGCGTGATTTCCTTCATGCGCGCCATCGACTTGTAGCTCGCCGCCGACAGCGGGAAGAACACGGCCTTGATCAGCAGCGTGAGCAGCACGATCGCCCAGCCCCAGTTGCCGACGTAACTGTGGATCTTCTCGAGCAGCCAGAACAGCGGCTTCGCGATGATCGTCACCCAGCCGTAGTCCTTCACGAGTTCGAGGCCCGGCGCAATGCCTTCGAGCATGCGCTCTTCTTCCGGACCGGCGAACAGGCGCGCCTGCACGTCGACCGACTGGCCCGGCGCGATCGCGGCGACCGGCTGCTTCACGCCGACGCGGTACAGCGACGGATCGATCTTCTCCGCGTAAATGTCGCGCTTCGCGCCCTGCTGCGGAATCCACGCCGACGCGAAGTAGTGCTGCACCATCGCGACCCAGCCGTTGTCGGCGGACGTCACGTAGTCGGCCTTGTTCTTGTCGAGGTCGCTGAAGTTGATCTTCTGGAAGTGCTTCGCGTCCGTGTACACCGCCGGCCCGAGGAAGGTATGCGAGAACATCGGCGTTTCGACGGCCGTGTTGTCGCGCACGAGTTCCATGTAGAGCGTCGGCGTGACGGGCGTCGTGCCGACGTTGTCGATCTTCGTGTCGACGCCGATCACGTAGCTGCCGCGCGTGAACGTGTACGTCTTCACAACCTTCACGCCGCCCTTCACCGGCGACTCGAACGACAGCTTCAACGTGTTCTGGTCGCCCGACAGCGACGTCGGGCCCGCATTGACCTGCGTATAGACGTCGTTGTGGTTCGGGAAGTCGCCGAGCAGGCCCGTGCGCGCGAGGTACGTGTGGCCCGCCGTGTGGTCGAACAGCGTGATGTACAGATCGGGCTGCTTGCCGTCGCCCTGCTTCTTCAGCGTGAGCTTCGCGAGCGTGCCGCCGCGCGTGTCGATTTCGCCGTCATACACGTCGGTCGAGAACTTCACGAGCTGCGCCTGTGCGGCGGGCGCCGTCGTTGCAGGCGCGGCGCCGGCAGCGGGCGCCGGCACGTTGCCGGCCGTCGTCGTCGCGCCGGTGCCGGACGCGCCGCCGGCAGCCGCGGGGGCCGTCTGCGTGGCGCTCGGGAAGAACATCGACGGGCGTCCATGGGACCGCTGCCAGTTGTCGTACAGCATGACAGCTGACATGAAGAAGATCACCCATAGGACGGTGCGTTTGATATCCATGCGTTGTCTCAGAGTCGATGGGACTGCGCGTCGGCGTCGCCGTGCGCGCGAGTGTCGGAGTTGGGCGGCGGGACGAGGTCGACGCCGCCCGCGGAAAACGGATGGCATCGGCACACGCGCCTGACGGCGAGATACGTGCCGCGCGCGGCGCCATGATACTGGATTGCCTCGCGCGCGTAATCCGAACAGGAAGGATAAAAACGGCAACGGTTGCCGAGCAGCGGACTCACGGCAACCTTGTAGAAGCGCAGCAAGGCGGTCAATACCGTTTTCATACCTGGGGCGACGCCGTTCGGCGCCGCGTCAAAACCGGCCGCGCGGGCGCGAACGCCGCGCTTCGGCACGGATGCGTCACTCGGACGCGGGCTTCGACGCGCGGCGGGCGATTTCCCGGGCCGCTCTGTCGAGCAGCTCGCGGATTTCGGCCGCGCACATCGCCGCGAGCGGAGCGGAAGCCGCGCTCGGCAGCGCTTTCTTGTCGAAGCGCGTGTGCTGCCGCAGCAGCAGGTCGTATCCCGCGAATTCGGCCCGCCGCACGCGAAACGCTTCGCGCGCAAGCCGCTTCACGAGATTGCGCGTCACGGCACGCGGCGCGTACTTCTTGCCGACGACGAGCCCCAGCCGCGCGGGCTGGCCGGTCGGCTTGCCGTAGATCACGAAATGCGCGGAGCGCCGCCACGGGCGCAAACGAAAAACGGATGAAAATTCATCCGTTTTCAGAAGTCGCGCAGCTTTCGGGAAGGCGGCTTTCGTCTGCAACGGATTCGCACCCGGTTCGACGGCACCCTCCGCAGGGCTGCGGACGGCGGACACAGCGCGCAACCCGCCTTAGATGGCGAGGCGCTTGCGGCCCTTCGCGCGGCGAGCGTTGATGACCTTGCGGCCGCCTGCCGTCTTCATGCGGACACGGAAGCCATGGGTGCGCTTGCGGCGCGTCACGGACGGTTGGTAAGTACGTTTCATGATGCTCTCACTTGTTCGAGAATGTCGAAATTCAGGGGACCGCGTGCCCTTACCGGACGCCTTCGGGCGAACGCAATCGCCGGAAATACAGGATTGGTTTTCGCGGAACCCGCTATTTAAACCGTTTTTCTCTTGACGGTCAATACTTTACGGTGCTTGCGCCTGTGCCGGCCCTCGCCGATCCGGCCCCGCGACCCGCAATCGCACCCTGTGGATAAGTCCCGCTGTGACCGCGTTTGGCGTTAGAATCTCGCCTTATCTCCAAGAATCCCGCACGCCGCTTCGGCTCGCGCCTGCCTCGCCCCAGACCGTGACGCAGGCGCCCGAAGCACGCTCGCACGCCGCTTCGGGCCTTGTTGCGCGACCGCGACAAGGGCGCCGGCGAGTCGCTGTGCACGCATAAAACGACAGTCATTTGATGAACGATTTCTGGCAACACTGTTCCGCACTGCTGGAGCGCGAATTGACGCCCCAGCAGTACGTGACGTGGATCAAACCCTTGGCCCCGGTGGCCTTCGATGCGTCGGCGAACACGCTGTCCATCGCTGCGCCGAACCGCTTCAAGCTGGACTGGGTCAAGAGCCAGTTTTCGGGTCGGATCGCCGATCTGGCCCGCGATTTCTGGAACGCGCCGATCGAAGTCCAGTTCGTCCTCGATCCGAAGGCCGGCATGCGCAGCCCGGCGGCCGGCGCGGCGCCCGCTGCGCCGCG
>NZ_KV786925.1:0-12309 GCF_001806955.1 Burkholderia sp. HMSC10F09 | reverse complement strand
GGCGTTCCCGAGCGCGGCGCTGACCGGTCAGTCGGTGGTCGTCAGCCACGGCTGGTATATGCAGTAAAGCGAGCGCCGCTGCGCGCATTGCCGCGCGCGCGACAGCGAATGGCATAAAAAAAACGCGCTCCGGAGAGCGCGTTTTTCGTTTCGGCCGAGCGGCGGGCAGCGACGACCGCTGCCGCGCTGCCGCTTTACTTCAGCACGGCCGCGACGGCGTTCGCGACGACGTCGAGGTTACGCGTGTTCAGCGCCGCGACGCAGATCCGGCCCGTTGCGACGGCGTAAATGCCGAACTCTTCGCGCAGACGATCGACTTGCGCGGCGGTCAGACCCGAATACGAGAACATCCCGCGCTGTGCGTTGATGAAGCTGAAGTCGCGATCGACGCCGCTCGCCTTCAGGCGCTCGACGAGACCATTGCGCATCGCGCGGATGCGATCGCGCATTTCGCCGAGTTCCTGCACCCACGCAGCATGCAGTTCCGGCGACGCGAGCACTGCAGCAACCACGGCACCGCCATGCGTCGGCGGGTTCGAATAGTTCGTGCGGATCACGCGCTTGAGCTGCGACAGCACGCGCGCGGCTTCGTCCTTGCTCGACGTGATGATCGACAGCGCGCCGACGCGCTCGCCGTACAGCGAGAACGACTTCGAGAACGACGACGAAACGAACGCGTTCAGATCGGCTGCCGCGAACAGACGCACGGCCGCGGCATCGGCCTCGATGCTTTCGCCGAAGCCCTGATACGCGATGTCGAGGAACGGCACGAGGTTGCGCGCCTTGACGACGTCGACGACCTGCTGCCATTGCGCTTCGGTCAGATCCACGCCGGTCGGGTTGTGGCAGCACGCGTGCAGCACGACGATCGTGCCCGGCGCATAGCCGTTCAGCGCCGACAGCATGCCTTCGAAGTTCACGCCGTTGGTGGCCGCGTCGTAGTACGGATACGCGACGACCTCGAAACCGGCCGCTTCGAACAGCGCACGGTGGTTTTCCCAGCTCGGATCGCTGATCGCGACCTTCACGTTCGGGTTCACGGTGCGCAGGAAATCGGCGCCGATCTTCAGTGCGCCCGTGCCGCCCAGCGCCTGCGCGGTGACCACGCGGCCCGCGGCGATCAGCGGCGAATCGTTGCCGAGCAGCAGCTTCTGCACGGCCGCGTCGTACGCGGCGATGCCGTCGATCGGCAGATAGCCGCGCGGCAGGCCGGCGTCGACGCGTGCCTTTTCCGCTTCACGAACCGCGCGCAGCAGCGGAATCTTGCCGTCTTCGTTCGTGTAGACGCCGACGCCGAGATTGACCTTGGTCGGACGCGTATCGGCGTTGAAGGCTTCGTTCAGGCCCAGGATCGGGTCGCGGGGAGCAAGCTGGACAGCGGAGAAGAGCGACATGATGATTCGGCAGTAGTAAAAAGAGGGTCAGGCTTTCAACCGGCAAGGCGGACGCTGCAGCGCCCGCACGGGCAGGCACGACGCCGGGAAGCGCAGCAGCCTGACATTGTAGCGAATTCGCGCCGGAGCGACGTACCCGATCGCGATGTCGGCCGGCCGCGGCGTGTCGGGAGGCGGCAGCAGATCGCGCCGTCGCGAAGCGCTAGAATAGTTTTTTTGCCTCCGCACCGGCTGCACTCCATGTCAGAACACCATGCCGAAATCGGCGACACGCTCGACGAATCCAAATTCGTGACGTTCGAAGGGTCGCCGTTCCAGCTCTATCAGCCGTATCCGCCCGCAGGCGACCAGCCGACCGCCATCGACACGCTCGTCGAAGGCGTGCAGGACGGTCTCGCATTCCAGACGCTGCTCGGCGTGACGGGCTCGGGCAAGACCTTCACGATGGCGAATACGATCGCGCGGCTCGGCCGCCCGGCGATCGTGTTCGCGCCGAACAAGACGCTCGCCGCGCAACTCTACGCGGAGTTCCGCGAGTTCTTCCCGCGCAACGCGGTCGAGTATTTCGTGTCGTACTACGATTACTACCAGCCGGAAGCGTACGTGCCGCAGCGCGACCTGTTCATCGAGAAGGACTCGTCGATCAACGAGCACATCGAGCAGATGCGGCTGTCGGCGACGAAGAGCCTGATGGAGCGCCGCGACGTCGTGATCGTCGCGACGGTGTCGGCGATCTACGGTATCGGCAATCCGTCCGAATACCACCAGATGATCCTGACCCTGCGCACCGGCGACAAGCTCGGCCAGCGCGACGTGATCGCGCGGCTGATCGCGATGCAGTACACGCGCAACGAGCAGGACTTCCAGCGCGGCACGTTCCGCGTGCGCGGCGACACGATCGACATCTTCCCGGCCGAACACGCGGAGATGGCCGTGCGCGTCGAGCTGTTCGACGACGAGGTCGAGACGCTGCAGCTGTTCGACCCGCTGACGGGGCGCGTGCGCCAGAAGATCCCGCGCTTCACCGTGTATCCGTCGTCGCACTACGTGACGCCGCGCGACACCGTGATGCGCGCGGTCGAGACGATCAAGGAGGAGCTGCGCGAGCGGCTCGAATTCTTCCACCGCGAAGGCAAGCTCGTCGAAGCGCAGCGTCTCGAGCAGCGCACGCGTTTCGACCTCGAGATGCTGCAGGAGCTCGGCTTCTGCAAGGGCATCGAGAACTACTCGCGGCATTTTTCGGGCGCGGCGCCCGGCGAGCCGCCGCCGACGCTCGTCGACTACCTGCCGCCCGACGCGCTGATGCTGCTCGACGAATCGCACGTGCTGATCGGCCAGCTGAACGGCATGTACAACGGCGACCGCGCGCGCAAGGAAAACCTCGTGAATTACGGGTTCCGGCTGCCGTCGGCGCTCGACAACCGCCCGCTGAAGTTCCACGAGTTCGAGCGCAAGATGCGCCAGGTCGTGTTCGTGTCGGCGACGCCGGCCGACTACGAGCAGCGCGTGACGGGGCAGATCGCGGAGCAGGTCGTGCGGCCGACCGGGCTCGTCGATCCGGAAATCGAGGTGCGGCCCGCGAGTTCGCAGGTCGACGACGTGCTGACCGAAATCAACGCACGCGTGAAGGCCGGCGAGCGTGTGCTGATCACCGTGCTGACGAAGCGGATGGCCGAGCAGCTGACCGAGTTCCTCGCCGATCACGGCATCAAGGTGCGCTATCTGCACAGCGACATCGACACGGTCGAGCGCGTGGAAATCATCCGCGACCTGCGGCTCGGCACGTTCGACGTGCTGGTCGGGATCAACCTGCTGCGCGAAGGGCTCGACATCCCCGAGGTGTCGCTCGTCGCGATCCTCGACGCGGACAAGGAGGGCTTCCTGCGCGCCGAGCGTTCGCTGATCCAGACGATCGGGCGCGCGGCGCGCAACGTGAACGGCAAGGCGATCCTGTACGCGGACACGATGACCGAGTCGATGAAGCGCGCGATCGGCGAGACCGAGCGGCGCCGCGCGAAGCAGATCGCGTACAACGAGAAGATGGGCATCACGCCGCGCGGCGTGGTCAAGCGCATCAAGGACATCATCGACGGCGTCTACAACGCGGACGACGCGCGCGCCGAACTGAAGGAAGCGCAGCAGCGCGCGAAATTCGAGGACATGTCGGAGAAGCAGCTCGCGAAGGAAATCAAGCGCCTCGAGAAGCAGATGGCCGATTACGCGAAGAACCTCGAATTCGAAAAGGCGGCCGCGACGCGCGATCAGCTTGCGCTGCTGCGTGAGCGCGTGTTCGGCGCGAATGTCGGCGATCACGTGAGCGGCGGCCGGTAAATTTTTCCCAACACCGCTGAAACCTGCCGGTAACGGCCGTGTAAGCCTTGTCGCATCAGGGGTTTGCCGCCGTTCCGGTTTGTTCGGAAACCGGTTCGGTGCTACACTGCGCAATTATTGAGAATTGTTCGCATTAACGTTCTTCGTTGCGTTAGTGTTTCCAGCGAGCCGTCCGGCCGGGCGTTTCGCACGTGTTGTCAGACAAAAACAAGGAGTGTCCATGTTGGGTTCTTCGTTTATCCGCACGTCGGTGGCGGTGGCGGCGGCACTGGCCGCGATGTCGGTTTGCGCTGCGGAATATCCGATCGGCAAGCAGCAGATTCAGGGCGGCATGGAAATCGGCGCCGTCTATCTGCAGCCGATCACGATGGATCCGGAAGGGATGATGCGCAAGGCGTCCGATTCCGACATCCATCTGGAAGCCGACATCCACGCGGTGAAGAACAACCCGACCGGCTTCGCGGAAGGCGACTGGATGCCGTATCTGCAGGTCTCGTACAAGCTGACGAAGCAGGGCGACACGAAGTGGAAGGCCGAGGGCGACCTGATGGGCATGGTTGCGAGCGACGGCCCGCACTACGGCGACAACGTGAAGCTGAACGGCCCGGGCAAGTACCACCTCACGTTGATGGTGAAGCCGCCGATGCAGTCGGGCCACATGGCGTTCGGCCGCCACGTCGACAAGGAAACCGGTGTCGGCCCGTGGTTCAAGCCGATCACGCTCGAATACGACTTCCCGTTCGCCGGCATCGGCAAGAAGGGCGGGTATTGATCGGTCACGGACGGCGCGCTTCAGGCGCGCCGTCGGCGCAGAGAACCCACGATGAAATTTCCCCAGAAAATCGTCGCCGCCGTTGCCGCAATGTGGCTCGCCGGCGCGACGTACGCAGCCGATCTGCCGACGTTCAAGCTCGAGATGGCGGACGGCAAGCTGAATCCGGCCCGGATCGAAGTCCCGGCCGGCCAGCGTTTCAAGATCGAGATCAAGAACACCGGCAAGGGCGCCGCCGAATTCGAGAGCGTGCAACTGCGCAAGGAGAAGGTGCTCGCGCCGGGTGCCGATTCGTTCGTGGTCGTCGCCCCGCTGTCGCCGGGCGAATACAAGTTTTTCGACGATTTCCACCAGCAGGCGCAGGGCGTGATCGTCGCGAAGTAACGTTTTGTCTGCGTGCTGGCGCGCGGATGCGCCGCTCGCACGTCAGGAGGTATCGATGGGTCAGATCTTGTTCATCGTCTGGCGGGAGAGCGTCGAAGCGCTGCTCGTCGTCGGCATTCTGTATGCATGGCTGAAGAACGGCGACGCCGACGCGCGCCGCGGCCTGCCTTTCCTGTGGACCGGCGTCGTCGTGGGCCTGCTGATGGCGGTCGGCCTCGGCGCCGCGCTCGTCGGGTTCACCGAAGTGCTGTCGGGCGACGCGCAGGACTATTTCCAGACCGCGATGGTGCTGATCGCCTGCGTGCTGATCGTGCAGATGGTGTTGTGGATGCGCCGGCACGGACGCACGCTGAAGCGCGACATGGAGCAGTCGCTCCAGCAAAGCACGCGCGATTCGAACTGGTGGGGCGTCGCGGTGCTGGTCGCGCTTGCGATCGCCCGTGAAGGCAGCGAGACGGTGATCTTCCTGTACGGCCTCGGCTTCGGCCAGTCAGGCCATGTCGACGGCAGCCAGATGCTCGCGGTCGTGATCGGCCTGGGCCTCGCGTTCCTGACCTTTTACCTGCTGCAGCTCGGCGGCAAGTACTTCTCGTGGCGGCACTTCTTCCGCGTGACCGAAGTGATGCTGCTGTTCCTCGGCGCGGGCCTGTTCGAGACCGGCGTCGACAAGCTGATCGACAAGGAAATTCTGCCGCTCGGCATCTCGCAGGTGTGGGATACGTCGGCGATCCTCGACGATTCCGGCACGTTCGGCTCGCTCGTCGCGACGCTGACCGGTTATCGCGCGCACCCGGCGCTGACGAACCTGATCGCCTATGCGCTGTACTGGGCGGTGGTCTGGCTGCTGATGAAGCGTGCGAGCCGTCGCCCGGCCGTCGCAGCGGGTCGCGCGGCATGAGCGTCGTCGCAGCAGCAAAGCCGGGCCGGCTCGCGCAGGCCGGCCACTGGATGCAGCGCCACGGGGCGCTGATTCGCGGCATCCAGTGGGTCGTCGTCGCCGTCTATGCGTTCCTGATCATCGTGCCGGCGATCACGCCGCTGCCGGACGATTCCGCGCATCTCTGGAGCAACCTGACGCTCGCTGCGGAATTCGTGTTCTGGGGCATCTGGTGGCCGTTCGTGCTGCTGTCGATGGTGATGCTCGGCCGCGTCTGGTGCGGCGTGCTGTGTCCCGAGGGCGCGCTGGCCGAGTATGCAAGCCGCTTCGGCCGCGGGCGCGCCATCCCGCGCTGGATGCGGTGGGGCGGCTGGCCGTTCGTCGCGTTCGGGATCACGACGATCTACGGCCAGATGGTCAGCGTGTATCAGTATCCGCTTGCCGTGCTGCTCGTCCTCGGCGGCTCGACGGCCGCCGCCATCGTGATCGGGCTGCTATACGGTCGCGAGAAGCGCGTGTGGTGCAAATACCTGTGCCCCGTCAACGGCGTGTTCGGGCTGCTCGCTCGGCTCGCGCCGATGCGCTACAAGGTCGACGAGGAAGCGTGGCGCCGCTCGTACAAGAACGGCGAGCATGGGCACCGCGTGATTCCGATCAACTGCGCGCCGCTCGTGCCGCTGCGCAACATGAAGGGCGCCGCCGCCTGTCACATGTGCGGCCGCTGCAGCGGGCATCGCGACGCGATCGCGTTGTCGTGGCGCTCGCCGTCCGATGAAGTCGTCAATCTCGGCGCGCAGCAGGCGAATCCTTGGGATACCGCGCTGATCCTCTACGGTCTGCTCGGCGTTGCGATCGGTGCGTTCCACTGGACGGTCAGTCCGTGGTTCGTGCAGATCAAGCAGTGGCTTGCCGGTTGGCTGATCGATCACGACATCACGTGGCCGCTCGAGACCAACGCGCCGTGGTTCCTGCTGACGCACTATCCGGACCGCAACGACGTGTTCTCGTGGCTCGACGGCGGGCTGATCGTCAGCTACATCGTGGGCACGGGCCTCGTATACGGTACGGCGCTGCTCGTGCTGCTGGCCGGCGCGACGCTGATGCTCGGCCGCTTCGATCGCGTCCGGCTCCATCATCTCGCGCAGGCGTTGATTCCGATCGCGGGTGCGGGCGTGTTCCTCGGGTTGTCGGCGACAACGTTGTCGCTGCTGCGCGCCGAACATGTGCCGCTCGGCTGGGCGGCCGATGTGCGGATTGCGATTCTGGTCGGCGCAAACGCGTGGAGCGCCTGGCTCGCATGGAAGGTGACGGGCCGCTACGCGGCGTGGCCGCGCCGGCTCGCGGCTTTCGCGTGGTTTGCCGCCGCGCTGGCGGTGATCGATAGCGCGTGGTGGCTGATGTTCTGGGGTTTCTGAGCGGCTGCGCGAATCGCGTCGGCCACAGCGGCCGATCGTCGAACGGCGCTCGGTCTGCCTTCATGGATTTTCGATTCCCGCGCGAGCGCATCCGAGAGCACAAATAAAAAGCGACACGTCGAAGGACGTGTCGCTTTTTTGTTGCCGCGTGAGAACCAAAAAAGTGGCTTGGCTTGCTGCAACGGCTGCTTGAGTGTGTTTGCACGAAGGGGTCTAGATCTCGCGTGCAAGCCGTTGCGCTGGCTAATGCCCAACACCTCTCAGGGAGGTGGTCCCCACAATACTCTGTCGTTACTTCGTCAGGATCAGCTTGCCGAGCCGCGTTGCGCGCAACTGATACGTTTCGCCGTTGTGCGCAATGCTGATGTGGCTGTGACCTTGCAGCAGCGCGTCGCTGCTGACGACCCGTGTGCCGCTGTCGCGGTTGCCGGCAGGCTTCGCCGGAGCGGTAACCGCCGCCGTCTTCTGACGGCTGCCGCCTGCAGTGCCGGCGGTGCGGCGCAAGGTCAGCGTAGTCGGGCGCATGGTGTCGGTCATTCGGTTTGATCGGTGACTGTCGATACGATGGAATGAATTCTAAATGATAACTATTCCCATTTACAAAAACTCTTTATTGATCGGGGAAGCGGGGTCGATAGCTTGAAGCAAACGGCGGCGAGCACGCCGCCGCCCGTGTCAGTGCAGCGGATCCGGGTCCTTGCGTCCCTGCGTGTATTCGCGGATCAGGCGCACCGTATCGATGTCCGAGGTGCGATACGCTTCCTTCACGATGCCGTGCGTCTGCCGCGCTTCCTCGCTGTCGTCGGTGACGGTCAGCGTCGTCCGGTATTCGAAACGCAGGAACAGCTCATGATCGTCGCGTTCCTCGATCGTCATCGTCAGCGAGCCGCCGATTTCGCCGTCGGCCGCGTGAATGTCGTAGCGGACCTGCTGATTCGGCGTGAAAGTCACGCGGTCGCGCACGACCGCGTGACCGTAATGCAGTTCGCGCTCCAGCGTGGTCGCGGTGCGCTCGCGAACGACGCAGCTATCGAGGCCGATCACGAACAGCTGCGGCTGCTCCGCGCGCAGCACGAGGCCCTCCCACAGCTGGTCGCGCGTGAGGGTCGGGATGGCCGGATCGTCGGTGTTGATCTGGATCAGGTGTTCGAAGTTCAAGGGGACGGTTTCCTTCTTGTGGCGGGACGCCGTGTGGTTCAAGTCAGGAAGTCATTGTGACGCAAAACGCGCGGCTTCGCGGCACCCGCGTCCCATCCGTACGCATCACGCTTCGATGCATCCCATGCGACCGGTCTGATAATCGACGACGGCCTGCCGAATCTCTTCTTCGGTATTCATCACGAACGGGCCGTAGCGCACGATCGGCTCGTTCAGCGGTGTACCGCCGATCAGCAGCAGGTCGAGCGACGTGTCGCCGGCGGCGAACGTGACCGTATCGCCGTCGTCGCCGAACACGATCATGTGACGTGCGTCGACAGCTTGCGCCTCAGGCCCGTAGCGGCCCGTTCCTTCGATCGGATAGGCGAACACGCGATAGCCGGCCGGCACCGCTTGCGTGACCGTCGCGCCGGGTTGAAGCGTGAAGTGCTGGTACAGGATCGGCGTGCGCGTCTCGATCGCCGCACGCGCACCGAACGCTTCGCCGGCAATCACGCGCACGTGTGCGCGCCCGTCCGGCGACGTCGCGATCGGAATGCGGTCGGCCGGCATTTCCTGGTAGCGCGGCGCGATCAGCTTGTCGCGGCGCGGCAGGTTGACCCACAGCTGAAAGCCGTGAGAGCGGCCGCCGCTTCGCGCGAACTCGGGGTCCGGCATCTCGCTGTGCACGACGCCCGAGCCGGCCGTCATCCATTGCACGTCGCCGGGCCCGAGCGTGCCAGCATGGCCGGCCGAGTCGCGATGACGGAACCGCCCCTCGAGCACGTACGTGACGGTTTCGAAGCCGCGGTGCGGATGGTCGGGCGCGCCTTTCGCCTCGCCGGGCGCGTAGTCGACGGGACCCATTTCGTCGAGCAGCAGGAATGGATCGAAGTCCATCAGCTGACGCGTCGGGAACGGGCGGTGAACCACGAAGCCGCCGCCTTCGGTCGTCCGAACGGCGGGGTAGATGCGGTCAAGCGAACGAGCGGTCGTCATGGGGAAGCCCTCGAATCAACGGAATAGCATTATTTTTGAAACACTACGCTATTATATGGACCGATTTGCCTGGGAATTTGCGGTGACCCGCAATGGATTGTTCTGAAATTGGAACGATGACATGAACATCGATGCACATAACCTGAACGACCTGATGTACTTTTCGCAGGTCGTCGAGCACGGCGGTTTTTCCGCGGCGGAGCGCGTCCTCGGCATCTCGAAATCGCGGCTGTCGCGGCGCCTGACGGAGCTCGAGGGCGCCCTCGGCGTCCGGCTGCTGCAGCGTTCGACACGCAAGTTGGCGCTCACGGAGGCCGGCGAGCTGTTCTACCAGCACTGCCAGGCGATGCTGGCCGAGGCGCAGGCGGCCATGAACGCGGTGCAGCAGCTGCGTGCGTCGCCGCGCGGGTCCGTGCGCGTCAGCGTGCCGGTCACGCTGTCGCAGACGATGCTGTCGCGGATCCTGCCGGAATTCCTGCATCGTTATCCCGAAGTGAAGGTGCACATCCGTGTGACGAATCGCGTGATCGACCTGTTCGAGGATTCGATCGACGTCGCGCTGCGCGTTCGGTCCGAGCCGCCGCAGAACGCGAACATCGTCGTGCGGCCGCTTTGGCGTACCGAGCAGATGCTGGTCGGCGCGCCGAGCCTGTTGAGCCAGAATGCGCCGCCGCTCGTGCCGGAAGATCTCGCGCATTTCGAAACGCTCGATACGCCGAGCGTCGACGGGCGGCACGTGTTCAACCTGATCGCGCCGGACGGCACGCGTCACGTGCACGAACACGATCCGCGCCTCGTGACGGCCGACCTGATGACGATTCGCGAGGCGGTGCTCGACGGTCTCGGCATCGCGGCGCTGCCGGAGATGATGTACGGCAATGCGTTGCGCGCCGGCCAATTGTCGCCGGTGATGCCCGGTTGGACGTTGCCGGTCCCGCAGCTGTACGCGGTGTTCGTATCGCGACAGGGGATGCCGCCTGCGGTGCGCGCATTCGTCGACTACCTGGTGGAGAAGCTCGATCACGGCGAATACAAGCAGCCCAGCTGCCCCGAGCGCGCGAAGAAGGATGCGGCCGCGGACGTTGCGGCGAGCTGAGCCTCGCACGCGCAAGGCGGCGGATTTGTTTTGTCATTGAAGCGTCGCCGGCAATCGCAAGTTTCAATCGACAGGCACTTGAATGCCGATGCGGGCAGGCCTATATTGAAATCCCATTTCGCGAAGGAAGTTCTGAGCGGAATCAGGTGGCCGCATATGTTGCGAGCCAGATAGGGCAGAACGCGCAACCCGTGCAGACCACGGTAGTCGCATTTGCGTTGCTCGAGGCGCAACCGATACCGCCGAAGAGCCCGCCGCCCGAAGGCGCCCGCGTGCGCATGAAAAAAGGCCTTCATCTGGCGATGAAGGCCTTTTACTTTGTGCGGCGCGCTTCGTTACTTCTTCACTTTCGCGCCCGGTTCCGTCACGAAGCCGAGCTTCGTCAGGCCGCCTGCCTGCGCGTCGGACATCACCTCGGCCACGCGCTCGTATGCGACCTTGCGGTCCGCACGCAGATGCAGTTCCGGTTGCGGTTGATGCTGCGCCGCTTCCGCGATGCGCGCCTGCAACTGGTCGCGCGTAACCGTATGGTCGTTCCACAGGATCGTGCCGTCGCCCTGGATCGCGACGTCGACCGTCTGCGGTTTCTCGTCGACGGGCTGACTGCTTGCGCGCGGCAGATCGATCTTCACCGCATGCTGCATGGCCGGAATCGTCACGAGGAAAATGATCAGCAGGACCAGCATGACGTCGACGAGCGGCGTCATGTTGATCTCGCTCATCACGCCGTCGTCGTCATCGTCGCCGAAGCCGGTATTCATTGCCATGGTTCGCCCCCGCTTCAGCTGGCGCGCGCGGCGAGACGCAGGCCGCTGCGATCCGACGACGATGCGAGACGCTCGCCCGTCACGAAATAGGCGTGCAGGCCGTGCGCGAAGCGGCGCAGCTTGCTGACGATGCCCTTGTTCGCCCGCGTGAGCGCGTTGTAGCCGAGCACGGCCGGGATCGCGACGAACAGGCCGAATGCCGTCATGATCAGCGATTCGCCGACCGGGCCCGCGACCTGATCGATCGACGTCTGGCCCGTCATGCCGATCGCGAGCAGTGCGTGATAGATGCCCCAGACCGTACCGAACAGGCCGACGAACGGCGCCGTGCTACCGATCGATGCGAGGATGGCGAGGCCGCTCTGCATGCGGGCGATGCCTTCGTCCATCGTGTCCTTCAGGCAGCGCGTGACCCAGTCGGACACGTCCATGCGGTCATGCAGATGCGGCTGCGTCTGATGGTGGTGATCGGCCGCTTCCTTGCCCGACAGCGCAAGCGCCAGGAACGGATTGTCGGCCGGCGTCGACGCAGCAAGGC
The DNA here is from genome assembly GCF_001806955.1 of Burkholderia sp. HMSC10F09. Classification (NCBI taxonomy): domain Bacteria; kingdom Pseudomonadati; phylum Pseudomonadota; class Betaproteobacteria; order Burkholderiales; family Burkholderiaceae; genus Burkholderia; species Burkholderia sp. HMSC10F09. The sequence continues at coordinate 599 of NZ_KV786925.1, read as the reverse complement.
CGAGCTTCTTGATGCCGTCCTCGAAGTCGTCCGAATGCCAAAAGCCTTGCTCCGCATTTTTCGTCAGGCGGTTCAGCCGCACCACGTTCCAGCCCTTCACGACGATCACGATCCACGACAGGATCGACATCACGAGCAGCGTGATCGCAATGGCGCGCGTCACGAAATCACCTTGCGCCCAGACGTGCGCGATACCGTAGCTTTGCATTTTTGTTTCCCTTGAATCTTTCCGGATAAGGCTGGTTAATCGGTGAGCCCGAAGTTGTAGGGCTGCGTGCGAGCGGCGCGGATCGCCTGGCCGTTTTCGATATACGGACGGCAGGTGGTCGCGCGCATCGCGTCGAGCGCGGCTTCGTCGAGACGCGGATAGCCACTGCTCTTCTGCAATTCGATGCTTTCGATCTTCCCCGTCACGCCGACGACGAAGTGCACGTACGCGGTGCCCGTTTCGCCACGACGGCGCGACATTGCCGGGTAGTCGGGCTTCACGAACGAGCACTGCAGCGTAGGCACGTTCTTCGGCGCGCTGACCTGCATCGTTTCGCGGGCGGGGCCCGGCGCCGGTGCGGGAGCGGGCGCTGCCGCGGCCGGCGCGGCGG
>NZ_KV786924.1:0-13864 GCF_001806955.1 Burkholderia sp. HMSC10F09 | reverse complement strand
GCCGTCGCGGCGCGCCGCGTCACGCGCGCGCGAGCGAGCGGCGCTTCATCTCGAGCTGCGTGATCAGCCGCTGCAGCGTGTTTTCGGCGCTGCCCGGCAGCGACAGGAAGCGAAAGCCGAGCTGATAGCGGCGCGCGCCGTTCGGCAGTTGCGTCGCGCGCTGCGACACGAGCTGCAGGTCGAGCGACAGCTTGCCGTGCCCGGTGAGCTCGAGCTCGACGTCCGGCAGCACCGTGCCGAGCGCGAGCGCCTCGACGCGTTCGTCGGCCGTGCGCAGCCCGACGCCGCCGAGCGACAGGTTGTGCACCTCGAACTGGAAGCGCTCGCCGTCCGGCAGCGCGCCGCGGCACAGGAACGGATCGACGACCGGCGCGTCCACACGGAAATACTCGCGGCGCTGGACGCACACGAGCACGTCGGGGAAATCGGCGACGAACGCCGGCAGCCCCTCGTAGCGCGTCTCGCGCGGCGTGCCGGTCGTGAATTCGACGCGCACGCCTTCGGGCGCGGCCGAGAACGCGCAGTGCGCCGCGCCGAGAATGCTCGCGTTCTGTTCGGACAGCGCGCCCCAGTCGAACGTGAACGTGCGTGCGCCGACATCGACTTCCAGCAGGCGCGTGACGAGCTGGCCGCCCGGATACTCGACGGTCAGGAAATCGCCGCGGTTCACGAGATTGCGCAACTGGACGCCGATTTCCAGCGGATTGCGGCGGGCGTAGTCGGGGCCGGAGTGGCCCGAGTCCAGGCTCGGGTCCGTCGACGTTTCGATATTCATGGCTAGCCGGTCTTTCTTGTCATGGGCGCACGCGTAACCGGTGCGCGATAAAACCGGGCCAGAATACGGGGCCCGGACGCAGGTCTCTCACACTTAGCGGCAGTGCTGACCGAAAGTTTAGATCGATTTGCCGAATTTTTTTGCGCAAACGTTGAAACCGCGCGCGGCGGGGTGCCGGGCGCGGTCCGTCGGAGGCCAAAGCGTCAGCGATTCGTCAGCCGATCTGCTGCATGATCGAAATCAGCTTTTTCGCGTAGTTCGGGTCCGTCGCATAGCCGGCCTTCTGCATCCCCTGCGCAAAGCCCTCGACGCTGCGGCTCGCGCTCAGCACGCCCGCATAACGCGGATTGTTCTTCAGCAGGTTCGCGTAGTCGGTCATCGCGTGCTCGTACGAGTCGTACGCGCGGAACTTCGCGACGACGCGCCGCGGCGTGCCGTTCACGTATTCGGTCGTCAGCGCCGATACCGTGCGGCCGGTCCAGCCGCGCGTCGCCTTGATGCCGAACACGTTGTAGCTGGTCGAGCCGTCGGCCGCGCGGATCTCGCGCTTGCCCCAGCCCGATTCGAGCGCCGCCTGGCCGACGATGAAGCGCGCCGGAATGCCGGTCGCCGCGCTCGCCGCCTGTGCGGGGCCGGCGAGGCGGTCGACGAACGCGTCCGCGTCCGGCGCACCGGTCGCGCCCTTCAGCGGCGGCGTCAGCGCGCTGCCGGCCGAATAGCCGCGCGCGCGCGACAGGCCGCCGTTGTTCGCCGCCGCGTTCGCATAGGCATTCGCCATCGCGCTCATCGCGGCGAGGCTGCCTTCGTTGCCGGCCGCGCCGAGGCCGGCGCCGAGATCGCCCGCCGCGCCGGCGCCCGCGCCCTGCCCGGCGTTGCGCATCAGCTGCTTCATCAGCGCGTCGGCGACGCCGATGCCGCGCGACGACATCTGCTGCGCGAGCTGCTGGTCGAGCATCGACGTGTACATCTTCGACGTATGCGAGTCGAACAGCCCGCCTTCGGGCGTCGCATCGCGCATGCTCTTCAGCATCATCTGCGTAAACATCGCGTCGAACTGGCCTGCGACCGCCTTCGCGCCGCCCTGCGGCGACTGCTTCGCCTGCGCGCGCAGCGCGTCGAAGCCCTGCACGTCGAGCGCGAAGCGCTGCGTGAGGTCGGTGGTACCGGGGAAATTCGCCATTTAGATGATCTCCAGGTCCGCGCGCAGCGCACCGGCCGCCTTCATCGCCTGCAGGATCGACATCAGGTCGGCCGGCGTCGCGCCGAGCGTGTTCAGCGCCTTCACGACGTCCGCGAGATTCGCGCCGGCCGTCACCATCTTCAGCGCGCCGTTGTCCTGCTTGAGCTGGATCTGCGACTGCTGCGCGACGACCGTCTGCCCGTTCGAGAACGGCCCCGGCTGCGACACGACCGGCTGCGTGTTGACGACCACCGACAGGTTGCCGTGCGCGACCGCGCAGCTTTGCAGCGTGACCATCTGGTTCATCACGATCGAGCCCGTGCGCGCGTTCAGGATCACCTTCGCGGCCGCCTTGTCGGGGCTCACGTCGAGGTTCTGCAGCCGCGCCATGAACGCGACCTGCTGCGCCGGATCGGCCGGCGCGGCGAGCTGGATCGTACGCCCGTCGAGCGCGGTCGCGACGCCCGGACCGAAGCTCGAATTGACGGCCGCGACGATGCGCTGCGCGGTGCCGTAGTCCATGTCGTTGAGCTGCAGCTGCAGCATCCCGTTCATCTGCGCGAGCGCGTTCGGCACCGAGCGCTCGACGATCGCACCGCCGACGATGCGTCCGGCCGCGAGCTGGTTCACCTGCACACGGCTGCCGTTCGCGCTCGCGCCGGCGCCGCCGACCGCCATGTTGCCCTGCGCGAGCGCGTACACCTGCCCGTCCGCGCCCTTCAGCGGCGTGAGCAGCAGCGTGCCGCCGCGCAGGCTCTTCGCGTTGCCGAGCGACGACACGGTCACGTCGAGCGCCTCGCCCGGCCGCGCGAACGGCGGCAGCGTCGCGGTCACCATCACGGCCGCGACGTTCTTCAGTTGCATGTTGTTCAGCGACGACGTGCCGCCGTTCGCGGAGCCGTTGTTGATCGAGATGCCGAGGTTCGCGAGCATGTTCGCGAGCGTCTGCGTCGTGAACGGCGTCTGCATCGTCTGGTCGCCGGTGCCGTCGAGGCCGACGACGAGCCCGTAGCCGATCAGCGGGTTGTCGCGCACGCCCTGGATCTGCGCAAGGTCCTTCAGCCGCTCCGCATGCGCCGCGGGCGCGCCGAGCGCGCCTGCGACGGCGATCAGCAGGCCGGCGGCCGCGGCCGGCACGCGCGACGAGAGGCGGCGCAATACGGTGTCGTGCATCGTCTTCACCACGGCGCGATGTTCAGGAAGAAGCGCTGCAGCCAGCCCATCGTCTCAGCCTCGTTGATGTAGCCCTTCGCCGAGTATTCGATCCGCGCGTCGGCGACCTGCGTCGAGTACACCGAGTTCGAGCCCGAGATCGTGTTCGGATTGACGACGCCCGAGAAGCGCACGAATTCGTTGCCCTGGTTGATCAGCATCTGCTTCTCGCCGCTGACGACGAGGTTGCCGTTCGGCAGCACGTTCGTGACGGTCACCGTGATCGTGCCGTTGAACGTGTTCGCCGCGCTCGCGCCGCCGGTCGCCGCGAACTTGTTGGTGCCGGCCGCCGACAGGTTCGCCTTGCTGAACAGCCCGCCGAGGAAGCCGGCGGTCGGCACGTTGAAGTCGGTGTTGCCTTGCCGGTTCGTGTTCGCGCCCGACGATTTCGTCGCGTTGATGTTTTCCGCGATCACGATCGTCAGGATGTCGCCGATGTTGCGCGGCCGCTGATCCTCGAACAGCGGCCGGCCCGCGTAGCCGGGATTGAAGATCGAACCCGGCGCCTGCATCGATACCGGGAGCGGCGGCTGCGCGGTCATCGGCTGCTGGACGATCGGCTCGCGCGGAATCTGCGCGCAACCGGCGAGCGCCGCCGCCGCGAGCGCGCAGGCGGCGCGGACGGCGGTGGGCGGGAGAAGGCGAACCTGCTTCATGGCAACGACTCGGTCCGGTTAGCTCTTCATCTGCGTGACGGTCTGCAGCATCTGGTCGGACGTCGTCACGGCCTTGCTGTTGATCTCGTACGCACGCTGCGTCTGGATCATGTTCACCAGTTCCTGCACGACGTTCACGTTCGACGCCTCGACGTAGCCCTGATTGAGCGTGCCCGCGCCGTTCAGCCCCGGCTGCGACACGTTCGGCGCGCCCGACGACGTCGTCTCCGCGAACAGGTTCTCGCCCTTCGCCTCGAGGCCGGCCGGGTTGATGAAGGTCGCGATCTGCAGCGAGCCGATCTGCACCGCGTTGCTCGAGCCCGGCTGCGTGACCGACACGACGCCGTCCTTGCCGATCGTCAGCGACGTCGCGTTCTGCGGCACCGTGATCGCCGGCAGGATCTGATAGCCGCTCGACGTGACGAGCTGGCCCTGCGCGTTGGTCTGGAACGAGCCGTCGCGCGTGTACGCGTTCGTGCCGTCCGGCATCAGCACCTGGAAGAAGCCCGCGCCGTTGATCGCGACGTCCTTCGAGTTGCCGGTCTGCGTGAGGCTGCCCTGCGTGTAGAGCCGCTCGGTCGCGACCTGCTGCACGCCGGTGCCGAGCTGCAGCCCGGACGGCAGTTCGGTCTGCTGCGTCGAGTTCGCGCCCGGCTGGCGGATCGTCTGGTACAGCAGATCCTCGAACACCGCGCGCGAGCCCTTGAAGCCGTTGGTGCTGACGTTCGCGAGGTTGTTCGAGATCACGTCCATCTGCGCCTGCTGCGCGTTCATGCCGGTAGCGGCGATATAAAGCGAACGATTCACTTGTCAGGTTCTCCTGCGGGGGGCTGGCGCGGCTCGCTCAGCTGAAGTTGAGCAACTGGTTCGCCGACTGCTCGTTCTGGTCGGCCGTCTGGATCAGCTTCGACTGAAGCTGGAATGCGCGCGCGTTGTCGATCATCGCGACCATCGCGGTGACCGGATTCACGTTGCTGCCTTCGAGCGAATTCGGCACGACCGCGACGTTCGGATCGGCGTCGGCCGGATTGCCGTCGGCGGTGCGGAACAGGCCGTCGTTGCCGCGCACGAGCGTGGCCGGATCGGGATTGACGAGCTTCATCTGATCGACGATCGCGACGGCCGTCGGCGGATCGCCCGGCATCAGCGCGGACACCGTGCCGTCCTTGCCGATCGTCACTTCCGCATTCGGCGGCACCGAGATCGGGCCGCCGTTGCCGACCACCGGCAGGTTGCTCGCGTTCACGAGCTGGCCGTTCTGGTCGACGTGCAGGTTGCCCGCGCGCGTGTACGCCTCGCTGCCGTCCGGCAGCTGCACCGACAGCCAGCCGGGGCCCTGCACCGCGACGTCGAGCGGGTTGCCGGTGCGCGAGATCGGGCCCGGCGCGAAGTCGGCGCCCGGCGTCGACGCGAGCACGTAGGTGCGCGTCGTGTTCGGATCGATCGCGCTGCCGTCGCCGAAATTCATCGGCACCGCGCGATAGGTCGCGAGCTGTGCGCGAAAGCCCGTCGTCGACGCGTTCGCGAGGTTGTTCGCGACGATCGCCTGCTGGTCGAGCGACTGCGACGCGCCGGTCATCGCCGTATAGATCAGTCGGTCCATGGCTGCCCGTTATCCGCGCGTTACAGATTGATCAGCGTCTGGTCGACGGTCTGCTGCGTCTTGATCGTCTGCGCGTTCGCCTGGTAGTTGCGCTGCGCGGTGATCAGGTTCACGAGCTGCGACGTGAGGTCGACGTTCGAGTTCTCGAGCGCGCTGCCCTGCAGCGTGCCGTGGTTCGTGCTGCCCGGCACCGAGATCTGCGGGACGCCCGACGCGGCCGTCTCGGCGTACTGGTTGCCGCCGATGTTGACGAGCCCGTTCGGGTTGTTGAAGTTCGCGAGCGCGATCTGGCCGAGCACGGCGGTCTGCCCGTTCGAGTAGTTGCCGGTGAGCTTGCCGTCGGTGCCGATCGTAAACGTCGTCAGCGTGCCGCTCGCGTAGCCGTCCTGCGCGAGATTGTTCACGCCGTCCTTGCCGCCGTACTGCGTGGTGCCGGTCAGGTCGAGCGTCAGCGTCTGCGGCGTCGCGGAGCCGTCGGTGTTCGGCACCGTGAACTGGAACTGGCCGAGCGCCGCGGTCGGCGTGGCGGGCGAGCCCGTCGTCGTGCCCGAGATCGCGCCCGACGAATCGAACTGGATCGTACCGAGATCGTTCGTCGTGCCGCCCTGCACGCCTGCATACGCTTCCCAGGTGCCGGCTGCGGACTTCACGAAGTAGATGTTGACGGCCTGCGAGCCGCCGAGCGAGTCGTACACCTGGATCGACGTCGAATAGTTGTAGGTCGTCGTGTCGGTCGCGTCGAACGGCGTCTTGGTCGGCACCGTGTCCTGCGAGTTCAGGTTGAACTGGCCGGTGATCCTGGTCGTCGCGGTGGGCGCGATGTTGGTCGTCGGCGCCTGCAGCGGCACGGTCTGCGCGGTGTTGATCACGCCGTTCTTGTCGGCCGCGTAACCCATCAGGTTCAGGCCTTGCGAGTTGACGATGTAGCCGTTCTTGTCGCGCTGGAACGTGCCGTCGCGCGTGTACGTGATCGTGCCGTTGTTCGACATCTGGAAGAAGCCGTTGCCGTTGATCGCGACGTCGAGCGACGAGTTCGTCGTGTTGATCGTCCCCTGCCCGAACTGCTGCTGCACCGACGCGAGCGCCGTGCCGATCCCGATCTGCGTGTTGACCGACGTCGCGATCGAGTTCGCGTACATGTCGGAGAACTGCGCGGTGCTCGACTTGAAGCCGACCGTATTCGCGTTCGCGATATTGTTGCCGATCACGTCCAGCGCGTTCGATGCGCCGGCGAGGCCGCTCAGACCCTGTTGATAACCCATTTCGGTCTCCGTTTCGAGGAAGCTGGATCAGTTGGTGGACGCGCTGCCGGACGACGACGAGCCCGTGTTCGGGAAGATCGACGCGACCTGCGTGAGGCCCACCGTCGAACCGTTCGACAGCACGAGCCCCGGCGTGCCGTCCGACTGCTTGATGACGCTCTGCACTTGCGCGGCGGTCAGCACGGTCGGCGCATAGCTCTTGCCGTCGGTGCCCGTGTACTGCGCGCTGATCGTGTACTGGCCGTCCGGCAGCGCGTTGCCGGCCGCGTCGGTCGGCGTCCAGTTGAACGGCACGGTGCCGGCCGACTGGCTGCCCGCGTTGATCGTGTTCACGACCGCGCCCGCCGAGTTCTTCACGGTGATCGTCAGGTTCGACACGTCGGACGTCAGCGACACGCCGAACGGCGACGCGGCGCCGCTCTTCACCGCGACCGTATTGCCCGGCGCGAGCACGTTCGAGCCGATCAGCAGCGCTGCCTGCGTCTGCTGGCCGGCCGCGAGCTGCGTCGACAGCGACGTCAGCGATGTGTTCAGCTGAGCGATGCCGCTCACCGTGTTGATCTGCGCGAGCTGCGACGTCATCTGCGAGCTGTCGACCGGGCTCGTCGGATCCTGGTTCTGCAGCTGCGTGACGAGCAGCTTCAGGAACGTCGCCTGCAGGTCGCTCGCCGACGTGCCGGTCGTCGACACGTTGTTGGTGTTCATCGTGTCGGTCGGCAGCGTCGATACGTTCGCGCCGTTGCTGCCGATCGTCGTGGAGGAGGAGGTCATGCTCGGTGGCCTTGTGTCGAAACTGTCGGGTCGGTCGAATCGGGCGCCGCGCGGCTCACGAGCCGATCGTCAGCGTCTTCAGCATCAGTTGCTTCGCGGTGTTCAGCGTCTCGACGTTGGCCTGATACGAGCGCGACGCCGAGATCATGTTCACCATTTCCTGCACCGGGTCGACGTTCGGCATCTGCACGTAGCCGTTCGCGTCGGCGGCCGGGTTGGCGGGGTCGTAGGTCGACTTCATCGGCGACGGATCGTCGATGACCTTCGTCACGCGCACGCCGCCGACGCCCTGGCCCGAGGCGGTGCGCGCGCCGCCGATCGGATCGGTCGCGAACACGACCTGCTTCGCCTTGTACGGCTTGCCGTCGGGGCCGGTCGCGCTGTCGGCGTTCGCGAGGTTCGATGCGGTGACGTTCAGGCGCTGCGACTGCGCGGACAGCGCCGAGCCGGCGACGCCGAAGATGTTCATCAACGAGGGCATGAAGGCTCCTTGTGCTCGGGTTCGGAAACGGCGCGCGCGCTCACGAGTTCGTCGTGATCGCGGCGATCATCGCCTTGATCTGCTGCGTCATCACGGTCATCCCGGTCTCGTAGTGCAGCGCGTTGTTCGCGAACTGCACGCGCTCGACGTCGAGATCGACCGTGTTGCCGTCGAGCGACGGCTGCAGCGGCATCCGGTACTGCGCGCGCCCGTAGTCGTCGGACGGGCCGCCGGTCGGAATCAGCTTCACGGTGCCCGCCATGTGGCCGGGCGCGGTCGAGGCCATCGTCATCCCGCTCGTCACGCCGGCCGGCTGCGCGAGCGGCAGCTGCGCGGCGTTGCTCGGCGCGAGTCCGCCGTTCGCCTGCTTCAGCGAGCGTGCGAGCGTCGACGCGAAATCGACGTCGCGTGCCCGATAGCCCGGCGTATCCGCGTTCGCGATGTTCGACGACAGCAGTTCCTGCCGATAGGCGCGGACGTCGAGCGCCTGTCGCCCGAACGCGAATTCGGCATCGAGTTTGTCCAGCATCTGTGCGTCCTCCGGATGAAGCGCTGCACGCCTGCCGCGCCGCGCGGGCCCGGAAGGCTTTTTTCCATGACAGCGATGGTAGGCGGCGCGCGCAACCGGCAATCGTGCGAATAACGCGGCAAAGCCCCCCTCTATTCATCGTTTGCGCGCCGGGCGCGCTCCCTAGAATGCGAAGCGGATCAACGGATCGAGGACACGGCGATGACGGGCGGCGCACTTCGCGGAACGGCCGAACGGCGGACGCAGCGCCGGCGTGCGCGCGCGCTCGGGCTCGCCGCCGTGCTGTCGGTCGTCGCGGCGGTCGCGCACGCGGACGACGGGATGATCGTGATTCCCGGACGCGGCGACACGGCCGAGCACGCACTCGCGAGCGCGAATGCCGCGAGCGGCGGACGGCTCGGCGCGAACGACGCCGCGCCGACGCGCGCCGCAGCGAATGCGGGGGCCACGGGCACCACGAGCTTCGTGGCGAACGGGCCGGTCGATGCGGCGCCGGGCACGCGCGGCAATGCAGCCGCCGTCGCACCGGCAGCCGTCGCGCCGCGCGCGGCCGATCCGAGCGGTATCGTGACGGTCGTTGCAGGCGCGTCGGACGCGGTGCCGAACATCGTGAAAACGCCGCCGCGCACGGCGCTCGCGACGCGCGCCGTATCGGCCGTATCGGCAACACGCCCTGCCGCCGTCACCGCGGCCGCGACAGCCGCACCCGCTTCGCCGCCGCCGACGCAATCGGCCGGCGCCCCCGCCCAGCAGGACCCCGACACGATCCGGCGCGCGGCGCTCGCGTTCCTGCAGCAGCAGATCGCCGGGCTGCCCGGCAAGACGAGCGCGACCGTCGCGCCGGCGTTCCCGCGCGGGCTCGCCGCCTGCACGACGCTCGAGCCGTTCCTGCCGACCGGCGCACGGCTCTGGGGCCGCACGACGGTCGGCGTGCGCTGCGCGGGCGAGCGGCCGTGGACCGTCTATCTGCAGGCGAAGGTCACCGTGCACGCGACCTACTACGTCGCCGCGCGGCAGATCGCGCCCGGCGAGCCGCTGAGCGCGGCCGATCTCGTCGCACGCGACGGCGATCTGACGGTGCTGCCGCTCGCGGTGATCACCGACCCCGCGCAGGCGATCGGCGCGACCGCGCTCGCGCGGATCGCAGCCGGCCTGCCGCTGCGCCAGGACATGCTGAAGAGCGCGGCGTCGGTGTCGGCCGGGCAGACGGTGCGCGTCGTCGCGGCCGGGCCCGGCTTCACGATCTCGGCCGAAGGCAGCGCGCTCGCGAATGCGGCGCCCGGCCAGTCGGTCAGGGTCAGGATGGCGGCGGGCCAGATCGTCACCGCGATCGTGAAGGACGCGGGGACGGTGGAGATCCCGCTGTAAGAATGCAAAGGATTGTTTATTCGGAGAATTTCGAGCGCGCGATGCTAAAGTTCGGGCCGCACCTGCCGTTATCTGGGTCAAACCGTACAGGAACGCCATCGTGAAAATCGATACCACTCCGAACCCGAGCCCCGTCGCGCCGGCCAGCACCGGCAACGGCGCCGCTCGCCCGCAATCCGGCGCGGCCGCGTCGGCGGCGCCGCAGGCGTCCGACGCCGGGTCCGCCGGCGGCGACGCGACCGTGAACCTGTCCGGTCTGTCGGGCCAGTTGCGCGCGCAGTCGGCCTCCGGCGGCGCGGACATCGACATGGGCCTCGTCCAGTCGATCAAGGACGCATTGAAGGACGGCACGCTGACGATCGACGCGAACAAGATCGCCGACGGCGTGCTGAACACCGCGCGCGAACTGCTGCAGCAGCAGCGGCCGCGCGGCAACTGAGCCGGCCTCCGGTTTGCCGGCGCCCGGCGCGACGAGCATCACGCGATGAGAGAAGAACTGCTGGCCACGGTCAACGACGAGCACGCGACGGTCGAAGCGTTCGCGTCGCTGCTCGCGTATGAGGAAAAGGCGCTGACGACGGCCGAGCCGCTCGCGATGCTGCCCGACATCGTCGAGAAGAAGACCGCGCTGCTCGACCGGCTCGCGCAGCTCGAGCGCACGCGCGACACGCAGCTCGCGGCGCTCGGCTTTCCGGCCGGCAAGAAGGGCATGGATCTCGCGGCCGAGCGCGACACGCGCCTCGCGGGCTGCTGGACGCTGCTCCAGCAGGCCGCCGAACGCGCGCGCCGCGCGAACGCGAACAACGGGATGCTGATCCGGATCCGGATGGACTACAACGAGCGCGCGCTCGCCGTGCTGCGCTCGGCGCCCGCGCCGGCCGGCGTGTACGGCCCGGACGGACGCGTGTCCGCGCTGATGCGCTGACGCGCCGAGACGGCCGGCGAGCGCCGCGTCGCCTGCGCGGCCGCCGCGCCGCCCACCGACGGCGAAGTTACAGCAGCGGGCACGCCGTCACCTGCGTGCCGCGCTCCACACACATCCGCTCGTAGTCGCGCAGATACGCACGCTCGTCGTCGTCGAGCAGCGCCAGATCGATCAGATCCCAGTCGTAGCCGACCGCGACGAGATTCTCGAAGCGCACCTTGTCCGGCTCCCGCTCGCTCGGGCGGATGACGACGATGTTCTCGATCCGCACGCCGCCCTTGCCCGGCACGTAGATGCCGGGCTCCACCGAAATCACCGCGTTCGGCACGAGCCCGTAGGGCGCGCCCGGCGCGAAACGCACGCCGCCTTCGTGCACGTGGATGCCGACGCCGTGTCCGGTGCCGTGCCCGTAGTCGTAGCCGTGATCGCGGCAGACCTGGCGCACGAGCGCGTCGACGTCGCCGCCCGTCGCGTCTTTCGGGTAATGCGTGACGAGCCCCTTGATGCACGCCTTCAGCGCGACCGTGTAGATCTCGCGCTGCCACGGCTGCGCGACCGTGTCCGCACGCGTGCGCCGCAGGACGACGCGCGTGCAGTCGGTCGCGAACCCCGCTTCGTAGTACGCGCCGCTGTCGAGCAGCACGAGTTCGCCTTCGGTCAGCTCGACGTCGGCGCTCGCGGCCGTGTAATGCGCGTGCGCGCTGTTCGCGCCGTTCGCCGCGATCGACGGAAACGTCAGCGCGACGGCCGAGCGCGCGCCGTACGCGTCGTTGATCGCGCGCGCGAGATCGTATTCGGTGTGCCGCCGGCCGGGCTCGCCGGCCTTCGCCCAGCGCATCGTCTCGGCGATCGCCGCCGAACTGCGCGCGAACGCGTCGCGAAACCGGTCGAGCACGGCCGGCGTCTTCGCGGCCCTCATCGCTTCGACCGGATTGAAGTCGGCGTGCGTCGCATGCGGCCAGACGCGACGCACGCTGTCGGCGAGCGCGCAGTTCACCGCGTCGAAGCCGTAGCAGACGTGCTCGACCGCGAACTGCGCAACGAAGCGCTCGAGTGCGCCGAAGTCGCGCCGGATCACGTGCAGCGCCGGATACGACACGAGCTCGACCGGACAGCGATCGCAGCCTTCCGGCAGGAACAGCACGATCTGCTCGCCGATCACGAACAGGAAGCCCAGATGCGACGACGCGTTCGGCAGATGGTAGCCGCGGCTGTTCAGCAGATAGGCGAGATCGTCGGACGCGCAGGTGACGAACGCGGTCTTGCCGTCGGCCGCGCCGGTGCGCGCGGCGAGCCGCCGGTTCAGCGCCGCGACGTGCTCGGCGACGCGTGCACCCGTCATCGACTCCGGCAGCTCGAAGATCGGCCGCTCGACGTGCCAGCCGGGCAGCGCGATCGCGCGATCGACGGCGCGATCCGCGACGCTCGACCACGTCAGCGCCGCGTCGCGCGTCGCGGCGAACAGGCGCTCGCGCTGGCCGACGCTGACGCGCCAGCCGTCGTAGCCGATGCGCGGCACGTGCGCCGCGTGCGCGACCAGCCAGTCGGCGATCGCGGCCCAGATGGTCCGATCGAGGCCGAGCTTCTCGACGCGCACGCGCGCGGGATCGCACTGCTGCTCGGCCTGCAGGTGATAGCGACCGTCGACGAACAGCACGAACGGCGGCATGCCGAGCGCACGCGCGGCCGCTTCGCCGAGAAACACGCCGCAACCGGCCGAGCCGTCGAAGCCCGACAGCGCGTAGCGCGGATTGTTGTGGCGCGGCAGATACTCGGTCACGTATTCGTCCTGCGACGTGACGACGAACGCGTCGAGCTGCAGCGTGTCGAGCGTGCGCGACAGCGCGGCCTGCGTGTCGGCAACGGAAGCTTGATACGGCGAGAGGCTGGAAAAGCTGTATGTCAGTCGATCGATCATCGAAGTGTCGTCCTGTCGTTGTTATCGGCACGCGTGCTGCGGCGTGCGCGTTGTGCTCGCATGCGGCGGGACCGGCTGGCGGGTGGGCGTCCGGGCGTTGCGCATGCCGCAAAGGCGTCGGCCGCGCGGCCTGGCTCGCGCCCGTGCGGTGTGCCGCAGCGCCGGCCCGCCGACGCGCGGATGCGCCGCGATCCGGTCTTGCCGACCGCGCGTGAATTTTCGTCACACTAAAATTTCGGCGCACGCGCGACAGAATCTAGAGCAGCGCGGAATTGAGGTCAAGCTTAAATTTTGGTGCCACTAAAATTCCACGATGCACGCGCGACGCCCGCCGCGCCGACGCGGCCGAACGATGTCGCGCGGTACAATGCGCCGGCATCGCCGCCCGAACCGGCCGTGCCGCGTGCGATTCGCGGAAAACCGCATCCGGGCCGCCGGCGCCGTCCGTCCCCGCCTTCCGGCTCGCTGCCACGAAAGAGATTCATGGATTCAGACATCATGCGTATCGGCCAGCGCATTCGCCGCCTGCGCCGGGAAGCGAAGAAGACGCTGCTGGAAGTCGCGACCGAAGCGAAGCTGTCGGTCGGATTCCTGTCCCAGGTCGAACGCCATCTGACGGGCATCTCCATTTCGTCGCTCGTGAACGTCGCGAAGGCGCTGAACGTGCCGCTCGGCGCGCTGATCGACCAGCCGCGCCAGGCGCAGCCCGATTCGCACGCGGGCCGGCGCGAGTCGTATGCGGTCGACCGCACGTCGCAGTGGTACGAACGGCTGTCGACGACGTTCCACGGCAGCCAGCTCAATGCGCTGAAGGTCCGGATGATGGAGGGCTACCGCTCCGAATGGGTCGCGCACGGCGGCGACGAGTTCGTGTACGTGCTGAGCGGTCGCATCTGCTACACGATCGGCAAGAAGGACTACCCGCTGTCGCCGGGCGATTCGCTGCACTTCGATGCGCGCAAGCGGCACCGTGTCGCGAACGTCGGCGACGGGCCGGCGGAAGTGATCGCGGTCGGCACGCTGCCGCTGTTCGACGACAGCCGCGCGACGTTCGTCTCGGCGACGATGGAAGTCGCGCAGCGCACGGGCGACGCGCAGGCCGACGCGCGGCACGCGGAGACGCGCACAGGCGATGCAGCGCCGCGCCGCCGTGCGCCGGTCGCGACGAAGCGCGCGGCAAAGCG
>NZ_KV786923.1:0-3188 GCF_001806955.1 Burkholderia sp. HMSC10F09 | reverse complement strand
CGCGCATCGCGAACCGGCTGCGCGAGCCGCAACCGGTCGAGCGCGCGCGCTGAGCCTGCGGCGCGGGGCGGGCGGCGGCGCGCGTCAGCGCACGTCGTCCACTTCGCGGATCGGGATCACCGTGCGCGCGCCGCACTGGCGCAGCAGGTCGCGCAGTTCGTTGATGACCGGAAACACCTCGTGGTTCCAGTCGGCGCCCTGCTCGTCGTGCGCTTCCTGCTCGCGCTCGACGATCCAGCGATCCTCGCCGAAGATGCGCTCGGTAAACCAGACGAGCAGCGGCCACGCGAGATCGAGCGCGAACGGCACGCCCGGCTTGCGGATCGACAGCAGCCCGAACGTGCGGTTGGTGCGCTGCGCGGCATCGAGCGGCACGTAGACGATCCACAGGTCCATCACGAGCGTGCCCTCGCTCGAGCGAATCTGCAGCGTCTGATACGGGTAGCCGGTGCGCACCGTCATCACGCTCTTGTTCGCCTGGTCGCCCGGCTTCTTGCTCGAACCGAACACGAGCGCCTCGCCGACCGGCTGCTTGCCTTCCATGCGCGCGAACGTGTAGTCGACCTCGACCCAGTCGTCGCCGCGACGGCGGCCGACGCAGCGCGCGCGCATCTGGCCCATCTGCTTGCGGTGCAGGAACTGATGGTTCATGTCCATCAGGTTCTCGTGCATGAACGAGTAGTGGCACTTGACCTCGCGGCCGAAGCGGCGCGTCTTGTAGGCGCGGTCGTCCGCGGAGGCGAGCAACGGGAACGGCCGTTCGTCGGCGCGCGTCGCGTCGCCGGGGAACACGAAGATCAGCCCGTGCGCTTCGCGGCACGGATACGCGCGCACGCCGTTCGGCAGCCGCTCGCGGCCGAGATAGGGGACGTCGACGCAGCGGCCGCTGCTGCAGTCGTAGGTCCAGCCGTGATAGCAGCAGCGCAGCGTTTCGCCGGCGACGACGCCCGCATGCAGCGGCACCTGGCGGTGCGCGCAACGGTCTTCGAGCGCGTAGACGGCGCCCGATTCGGTGCGCACGAGCACGATCGGCTCGCCGGCGAAGCGCACGCCGAGCGTCTTGCCACGCTTGAGCTCGCGCGACCACGCGAGCGGATACCAGTAATCGGGGTGAATCGGCACGCGGCGCAGATCGCGCACGAGCGCGCCGCTGGCGGGTTCGAGGGTGTTGCTGTCGGGCAAAGGCACTGCGCGCATGCGTGACGCCTCCTTGCTTGACCAGATGGTGATCGTCGCGTGACGCGACGGCGATCTGGAGGAGTCTACGCGAAGTTGCCGTGCCAAGCCCGATCGATGTCCATTTGTCCCGCTGTTGCGGTCGGACATTTCATATGACGAAGCAGCGGCGGCCCGCGCGGCAGCCGCCGCGCCGGTCAGCGGCTCGCGTCGCGCCACAGGACCGCATCGGCGCGGTAGAGCGCCGGAAACCGCTGCTGCAGTGCGGCGACCTTCGGCAGATCGTTGAACGCGATGTAGGGCGCGTCCGGATGCAGTTCGAGGTAGTTCTGATGATACGACTCGGCCGGATAGAAGCCGTTGAACGGCTCGACGCGCGTGACGATCGGCGTGGCGAACGTATGCGCGCGACCGAGCTGCGCGACGTACGCGGTCGCGATCGCGCGCTGCTGCGCGCTGGTCGGGAAGATCGCCGAACGATACTGGGTGCCTTCGTCCGGGCCCTGCCGGTTCAGCTCGGTCGGGTCGTGCGCGACCGAGAAGAAGATCTGCAGCAGCCGGCCGTACGTGATCCGCGCGGGATCGTAGACGATGCGCACCGATTCGGCATGGCCGGTCAGGCCCGTGCCGACGAGCGCGTAATGCGCGGTTTCGGATGCGCCGCCCGCGTAGCCGGCCGTGACCTGCTTCACGCCCTTCACGTGTTCGAAGACGCCCTGCACGCCCCAGAAGCAGCCGCCGGCGAGCACGGCCGTTTCGTCGTGCGACGCGCCGGGCGTCTCGTCGAGCGTCGGGGCGGGGGCCGTGCGCGTCGGCTCGGCGGACTGGCCGGCACGCTGATAGCCGATCACGGCGGCGGCCGCGACGGCGAGCGCGCCGATGCGCCGCAGCATCGCCGTGCGCCGCCGGCGCGCCGGTTGTGGGGAGGATGTCGTGTTCATCGTGGTACTCCTTCGCAGTCGGTTCGAAACGGGCGAGCGGCGCGCGACGTGCGCGCCGGCGCGGTCAGCCGAACGTGAACGCGTACGCGTCGACGCCGGCGTCGAGAAACTCGATCGAGAACGTGCGGTCAGCGATCGCGCCCGGCTGCCGCACGAGCTGATACAGCCGCTGCCCGGTCACGGTGCCGTAGCCCTGCGCATCGACGTCGCTGCCGTGCGCGTCGCCGGGCGCGGCGCCGTCCACCGTCACGCGAAAGCGCACCGGCTTGCCGTTCGCGCCCGGGCCGAGCACGAGATGCAGATCGCGCGCATGGAACCGGTAGACGATGCGGCCGGCCGGCGCCGCGAGCGTCGCGTGCTCGGCGCCGACCTGCCACGTGCCGGCCAGCCCCCAGTCGTTGAGCGCGGGATGCGCGGGCGCGTCGTAGCGATGCGCGGCATCGCGCAAGAAGCCGCCGGGCGACGCGAAGTCTTCCGCACGCGCATAGCCGACGTAGGTCTCGGGCGAGCGCACGTCCGCGCTGTCGGCGGCGGCGAGTGCGCCTTGGGCGGGGCTGCCCGCCAGGCCGACCGGCACGTTCAGTGCGTCCGGGTGCCCGGCTTCGGCGAGCAGCGACTGGATCGCGCGCTCCGATTCCGCGTATTCGCCTTCGCCGAAGTGATGGCGGCGAATGCGGCCCTGCGCATCGACGAAGTAGTGCGCGGGCCAGTATTCGTTGTTGAACGCGCGCCAGATCGCATAGCGGTTGTCGATCGCAACCGGATAGTCGATGCCGAGATCGCGGACCGCCTTTTTCACGTTGCCGATGTCGCGCTCGAACGCGAACTCCGGCGCGTGCACGCCGATCACGACGAGCCCGTAGCGTGCGTACTTGCGCGCCCACGCATTCGTGTACGGCAGCGTGCGCAGGCAGTTGATGCACGAATAGGTCCAGAAATCGACGAGCACGACCTTGCCGCGCAGGGCGGCCGCCGTCAGCGGCGGCGAGTTCAGCCACTGCACCGCGCCGTCGAGCGGCGGCAGCGTGCCCTCGACGGGCAGCGCGGCCGGTGCGGCCATCGGCGCGGCCG
>NZ_KV786922.1:11602-54535 GCF_001806955.1 Burkholderia sp. HMSC10F09 | reverse complement strand
AGCGCGCCGAGCCGCACGCGCGCGGCGGCGTCGTCCGATGCGCCGCGCGCGGCGAGCGCCGCCTGCGACGACGCGTCGAGCGCTTGCGCATCGTGTTCGAGCGCCGCGAGCGAATCGGCGACGTTCTGGAAGGCGGCGAGCACGGTCTGCCGGTACTGGTCGACGGCGGCTTCATACGTCGCCTTTGCGGCGCGGCGTTGCGCGAGCAGCGCGCCGCCGTGGAACAGCGGCTGCGTCAGCGACGCGCCGACGCTCCAGATCGCGCCGGCGCCCGACAGCATCGTCGGCCAGTCGAAGCCGCCTTTGCCCATCGAGGCCGACAGCGATAGCTGCGGGAACAGCTGCGCGGTCGCGACGCCGACTTCGGCCGCGGCGGCCTTCAGCGCCGCGTCGGCGGCGCGGATGTCGGGGCGGCTTTGCAGCAGGTCGGACGGCACGACGACGGGCACCTGTTCGGGCAGATGCAGATCGGCGAGCGCGATGCCGGCCGGCGGCCGGTCCGGCGTACGGCCGACCAGCACCGCGAGCGCATGGCGCGCGCTATCGCGCTGCTGGCGCAGCGCGGGCAGGCTCGCGGCGAACGTGTCCGCGCTTTGCCGCGCGCTCAGCGCATCGCTGCGCGCCGCTGCGCCGAGCGCATGGCGGCGCTCGGCGTCGCGCGCCTGATCGTTCGCGAGCGCGACGAGCCGTTCGGTCGTGTCGATCTGCGCGTCGAGCACCGACACGGTGATCGCCGCGGTCACGATGTTCGCGGCGAGTGCGCGCCGCGCGGACTCGAGCTGGAACGCGCTGACGTCGACGCGGTTCGCGAGCGACCGGTTCGCGAAGCGCGCGGCGCCGAACAGGTCGATCGTGTAGCTCGCCTGCAGCTGTCCGACGAACGTGTCGTACAGCAGCGTCGGCGCGCCGAGCGCGCGAATCGGCACGCCGAGCGCACGCTGACGCGCCGCCTGGCCGCCCGCATCGATCGACGGCAGCAGCGAACTGCCGATCTGCGCGCGCAACTGCTCGCGCGCGGCATCGAGCGAGTGCGACGCGGCCGCGAGCGTCGGGCTGCTGCGCAGCCCTTCGTCGACGAGCGCGTTCAGCGCGTCGGAACGGTATTGCGTCCACCAGTCGGACACCGGCTGCGCGCCGACTTCGAACTGCTGCGCGATGCCTTGTGCGGCAACGGTCTGCTGCGGCTGCGGCGCCGCGCCGTAATGCGCGGGCGACGGCATCGCGGGCGGCGCGCCGCTCGGCGCGAACGCGCTGCAGCCCGCGAGCGGGCCGGCGACGCTCGCGACGGCGAGCGCGCGCACGACTTTCGTTTTCAGGTTCATCGACGATTCCATGGTCAGGCTCCCGACGGCGCGCCATGCGGCGGCCCGTCCTGCGGGTCGCGCTCGTCGCGCTTCACGCGGAACCACGTCGCGTACAGCGCGGGCAGGTAGAACAGCGTCAGCACGGTTGCGCTCGTGATGCCGCCCATCAGCGCGGTGGCCATCGGCCCGAAGAAGTTCGAGCGCAGCAGCGGAATCAGCGCGAGCACGGCTGCCGCGGCGGTCAGCGTGATGGGCCGGAAGCGCCGCACGGTCGCGCCGACGATCGCATCGAAGCGCCCGTGACCGGCCGCGATGTCCTGCTCGATCTGGTCGACGAGAATCACCGAGTTGCGCATGATGATGCCGAACATCGCGATCACGCCGAGCATCGCGACAAAGCCGAACGGCTGGCCGAACAGCAGCAGCGTGCCCACCACGCCGATCAGCCCGAGCGGCGCGGTCAGCACGACCATCAGCACGCGCGAGAAGCTTTGCAGCTGGATCATCAGCAGCGTGAACACGGCGATCGCCATCAGCGGCATCTGCGCATTGATCGAGGCCTGCGCCTTCGCGCTTTCCTCGACCGAGCCGCCGATCTCGACGCGGTAGCCGACCGGCAGCTGGGCGCGCAGCGCATTCAGCTTGCCGTCGATCGCGTGCGTAACGTCGATGCCTTGCGCGCCCGCGCGCACGTCGGACTGCACGGTGATCGTCGGCTGGCGGTCGCGCTCCCAGATCACGCCGTATTCGAGCGTCGGCGTGAAGCGGCCGAGCGAGCCGAGCGGCACCGCGCCGTTCGGCGTCGGCATCGCGAGGCCGGCGAGCCTGGCCGGATCGACGCGATCGGGCTGCGGCGCGCGCAGGTCGACGGCGATCAGCTTGTCGCGTTCGCGATACTGCGTGACGGTCGTGCCGGACAGCGTCATCGCGAGGAAGCTCGACACGTCCTGCGACGTGACGTTCAGCTCGCGCGCCTTCTTCTGGTCGAGCTCGAAGCGCACCGAGCGCTCGGCCGGTTCGTCCCAGTCGAACTGCACGTTGACCGTGCGCGCATCGCCGCGCATCGTCGCTGCGACCTTGTCGGCGATCGAGCGGACCGTCGCGATGTCGTCGCCGCTTACGCGGAACTGCACGGGGTAGCCGACGGGCGGCCCGTTCTCGAGCCGCGACAGCCGCCAGCGCACGGCCGGGAAACGGTCGCGCAGCGTCGTTTCGAGCCAGCTCGCGAGTTTTTCGCGATCCTCGACCGATTTCGCGGTGATCACGAACTGCGCGAAGTTCGGCAGTTGCAACTGCTGATCGAGCGGCAGATAGAAACGCGGCGCGCCGCTGCCGACGAAGTTGACCCAGTGGTCGATCTCCGGCCGCTTCGCGATCGCCTGCTCGACGCGCTCGGTCTCGCGCAGCGTCGCCGCGAACGACGCACCTTCGGGCAGCCGCAGATCGACGAGCAGCTCCGGGCGATCCGAGCTCGGGAAGAACTGCTGCGGCACGAGCGAGAAACCGAGCAGCGACACGACGAACAGCGCGACCGTGATCGCGAGCACGACGAAGCGCCGCTCGATGCACCAGTCGATCCAGCCGCGCAGCCGCCGGTAGAACCGCGTGTCGTAGATCTCGTGCTCGTGATCGTCCGGCAGATGCGCGTCGTGCGCGTGCTTCTTGCGTTCGGGCAGCAGGTGATAGCCGAGCAGCGGAATCAGCACGACGGCCGCGAACCACGACGCGATCAGCGCGATCGCGGAGACCTCGAAGATCGAGCGCGTGTATTCGCCGGTGCTCGACTTCGCGAGCGCGATCGGCAGGAAGCCCGACACCGTGACGAGCGTGCCGGTCAGCATCGGGAACGCGGTGCTGGTGTACGCGAACGCGGCGGCGCGTGCGCGGTTGTAGCCCTGTTCGAGCTTCACGGCCATCATCTCGACCGCGATGATCGCGTCGTCGACCAGCAGCCCGAGCGCGAGCACGAGTGTGCCGAGCGACACCTTGTGCAGCCCGATGTCGAACAGGTACATGAAGAGCGCGGTGACCGCGAGCACGACCGGAATCGAGATCACGACGACCATCCCGGTGCGCAGCCCGAGCGACACGAGGCTCACGATCAGCACGATCGCGACGGCTTCGGCGACGGCTTCGAGGAAGTCGTCGACCGAATGCGATACCGCGTGCGGCATGCTCGACACCTCGGTGAGCTTGAGCCCGGCCGGCAGCTGCGCCTGCAGCGCTTTCGACTGCGCGTCGAGCGCCTTGCCGAGCCGGATCACGTCGCCGCCGGGCTGCATCGTCACGCCGATGCCGAGCACCGGCTTGCCGGCGCCCGTGCCCGACGCGGCGGTGCGCATCTGCGTGACGGCCGGGTCGTCGTAGCCGCGCCGCACCGTCGCGAGATCGCCGAGCCGGAAGGTGCGGCCGTTGATCCTGATCAGCGTGTCGGCGATCGCGGCGACGTTGTCGAACTGGCCGCTCGGCCGCACGAACACGCGATCGTCGGTCGTCGTCAGCACGCCGGCGGACGACACGTCGTTCTGCGCATTGATCGCCTGCCCGAGCTGCTGCGGCGAGATGCCGAGCCGCGTGAGCTTCGCGTTGTCGACCTCGATGAAGATGCGCTGGGCCGGATCGCCGAAGTAGTCGACCTTCGCGACGCCCGGCACGCGCAGCAGCACGGTGCGCAGCTGGTCCGCATAGTCGTGCAGCTGCGCGGGCGAGAAGCCGTCGCCTTCGAGCGTCCAGATATTCGTGTAGACGTCGCCGAACTCGTCGTTGAAGAACGGACCCTGCACGCCGGGCGGCAGCGTATAGCCGATGTCGCCGACCTTCTTGCGGATCTGGTACCAGGTTTCGGGCACGTCCTTGACCGGCGCGGAATCCTTCATCGTGAAGAAGATCAGCGATTCGCCGGGCCGCGAATAGCTGCGCAGGAAGTCGATCGCCGGCGTTTCCTGCAGCTTGCGACCGATCCGGTCGGTCACCTGTTCCTGCACCTGGCGCGCGGTCGCGCCCGGCCAGAACGTGCGGATCACCATCACGCGGAACGTGAACGGCGGATCTTCGGATTGCGCGAGCCGCGTGTACGCGAGGATGCCCGCGACCGTCGCGAGCACGATCAGATAGACGACGAGCGCCTGGTGGCGCAGCGCCCACGCGGACAGGTTGAAGCGTCCTTCTTCGCGGGCCGCGCTCATGACGCGAAATCCTCGGGATGCAGCGGCGCGATCGCACGGACCTTCTCGCCCGCGCTGACCGTATGCACGCCCTGCAGCACGACGCGCTCGCCCGGCTGCACGCCGCGCGACACGGTGACCGTGCGCTCGTTGAAGCGCGCGACGTCGACGCGGCGCAGCTCGAGCGTGTCGTCCTTCGCGCGCACGATCCAGACGGCCGGATGCGGACCGTCGTGGAACAGCGCGGTCGCCGGCAGCGTGACCGGTTGCGCGTCGGCGGCGCGCGGCGCGCCGTCGAACGCGACGTTCGCGGTCATCCCGAGACGGACCGCAGCCGCGTCCGGCACGGCGAGCGTGAGCCGCATCCGATACGTCCGGCTTTGCGGATCGGCGGCCGGCGCGATCTCGCGCACCTTCGCCGCGAACGTGCGGCCGGGCAGCGACGGCAGCGTGACGGTCGCCGGATGGCCGGGCGACAGCGCCGCGAGCGCCGTTTCCGGTACGTCGACGACCACGTCGACGTCGCCGGCCCATGCGAGCTGATAGACGGGCTGGCCGGCCGACACGTTCTGCCCGGTGTCGGCCTGCTCGGCGGTGATGTAGCCCGCATGATCGGCGACGAGCGTCGCGTAGCGCAGCTGATTCTTCGCGAGCGCGAGCTGCTGCTGCGCCTGATCGCGCTGCGCGAGCGCGGTCGTGTAGCTGTCCTCGGTCTGCTCGAGCTGCGCGGTCGCGATCAGGTTCTCGCGCGCCTGCGCGCGGTCGCGGTCGAGCTGCTGTTTGGCGAACGCGAGCCGGTGCGAGGCGGCGTCGAGCTGCGCCTGCGCGCTCGCCGCGTTTTTCTCGACGTCGGACGGATCGAGCAGCGCGACGACCTGGCCGGCCTTCACGGTATCGCCAAGCCGCACCTTGCGCTCGACGATCTTGCCCGCGATGCGGAACGACAGCGGCGTCGCGTAACGCGGCTGGATTTCGCCGGGCAGCGTGAAGGCGGACGCGGCGGCATCCGCGTGCGCGGGCAGCGCGACGACCGGGCGCGGCGCCGGCGGCGCGGATTCCTTCGGATGACAGGCGGCGAGAACGAGTGCGGCGCCGATCAGCAGCGCGGCACGGGAACCGGAGCGATTCACGAAACCCCCAAGGGACGAGAGCGAAAGAGGTCGGCAAGCGCGGCGGCGCCTGCCCCGAAGGGGCCGCGCGAGCGCGACGCCCGGACAGCACGATCGGATACTGCGGCGGATTCTAATACACCTCTGTATCCGAATGCAAAGCTGAATCTGAAAGGGGAATGGTGCTAGACTGCGCGCCATGAAACCACAGCGCTTAACTCGCGAGCAGAGCAGGGATCAGACGCGCGAGCGTCTGCTGAATGCCGCACATCGGATTTTTCTGAAGAAAGGCTACGTCGCCGCGAGCGTCGAGGACATCGCGGCAGCTGCGGGCTATACGCGCGGCGCGTTCTATTCGAACTTCCGCAGCAAGTCGGAATTGCTGCTCGAGCTGCTGGAGCGCGATCACGCGTCGGTGCAGGCCGATTTCGAGGCGATCTTCGAGGAGGGCGGGCCGCGCGAGCAGATGGAGTCGATGGCGCTCGCCTATTACCGAAAGCTGTTTCGCGACGACGAGTATTCGCTGCTATGGGTCGAGGCGAAGCTGCAGGCGGCGCGCGACGCGAAATTCCGCGTGCGCTTCAACCAGTTCCTGCACGGCAAGCGCGTGCAGATGGCCGAATTCATCCGCCGCTTCGCGGATCGCGCGGGCACGCCGCTGCTGCTGCCGGCCGAAACGCTCGCGTTCGGGCTGATGTCTCTGTGCGACGGCGTGCAGTCGTATTACACGGCCGATCCGCAGCACGTGTCGGCCGAGGCCGCCGAATCGGTGCTGGCCGGCTTCTTCGCGCGCGTCGTGCTGGGGCGCGCGCCCGACTGACGGCGGCGCGGCGGCTCAGCGCTCGCCCGTCATGCGCCGATACGCGTCGAGCAGCGAGGTCTTGTACACGACGCCCGCGAGCGTCGGCTCGGCTTCGCTCTCGATCACCGGCAGACGTTCGCCCTTGAACGCCATGAAGCGTTCGAGCGCGGTCGCGAGCGGCATGTCGGGCGTGAGCAGCGGAAACGGCGTGTGCACATAGTGCGCGGCCGTCTTGTCGCTCGTGTCGCGCTTGTCGAGCAGGTCGGACGTGATGTCCTTCAGCGCGACCGCGCCGCGAAAGCGCCCGGCATCGTCGGTCACGTACAGATACTTCACCGGATATTCGAGAAACACGCGCGTCATGTCGGCGACGCTCGCCGTGAGCGGCACGACCGTCTGCGCGGGTTGGATCAGCTCGCGCATCTGCGTGGTGCGCAGCCGCATCCGCTCGGCCGCGTCCTGATGATGGCGCAGCGTGATCTCGTACATCGACGTCGTGCCGGTCGCGCGCGCGACGAAGTACGCGAACACGCACGACACCATCAGCGGCAGCACGACCTGATAGCTGAGCGTCATCTCGAAGATCATCAGGATCGCCATCAGCGGCGCCTGTGTCGCGCCCGCCATGAACGCGCCCATCCCGACGATCGCATAGGCGAAGTACGCGGACGTATGCCCCGGCCACAGCGCGTTCATCGCGAGCCCGAACAGCGAACCGAATACCGCGCCGACGAACAGCGTCGGCGTAAACACGCCGCCGATCGCGCCCGAGCCCGTCGTCGCGGCGGTCGCGAGCACCTTGAATACGAGCACCGCGACGAGCGCCTGCCAGGTCCACGGCGAATGCAGGATGTTGTTCACGACGCTGTAGCCGTTGCCCCATACATCCGGAATCCACACCGAAATCACGCCGACCACGAGCCCGCCGAGCGCGAGCCGCACCGGCAGCGGCACGGGCAGCCGCTTGAACTGGTTCTTCGACGCGTCGAGCAGATGCAGGAACTGCGGCGCGAGCACGCCGCACAGCGCGCCGAGCACGACGAACAGCAGCACCTCGGGGCCCGTGACGGCCGGAAACACCGGCATCTCGTACGGCGGCCGATAGCCGGCGAACTCGCGCATCACGATGTTCGCGACGACCGATGCGACGACCATCGGCCCGAAGCTTTCCATCGCGATCGTGCCGAGCACGATTTCGGAGACGAAGAACGCGCCGGCGATCGGCGCGTTGTACGCGGACGTGATGCCGGCGGCCGCGCCGCACGCGACGAGCAGCCGCAGGCGCGGCGGATCGAAATGCGCGAAGCGGCCGACGAGCGACGCGGCGAGCGCCGCGAGCTGCACCATCGGGCCTTCGCGGCCGATCGAGCCGCCGCTGCCGATCGTCAGCAGCGACGACAGGCTGCGCCACAGGCTCTGCCGCACGGGCACGATGCCGTTGCCGAGCGCGACGGCTTCCATATAGTCGGTCTTGCCGGACTTGCGTTCGCCGCGCGTCGCGAGCAGCAGCACGCCGCCCGCGAGCAGGCCGCCGGCGGCCGGCAGCCAGAAGCGCACGTACCACGGCAGGCTGCGCGCCATCTGCACGAAGCTGCCGCTGCGCCCGGCGATCAGATGCTGCATCAGGTCGATCCCTTCGCGAAACGCGATGGTCGCGAACGCGCCGCCGACGCCGACGATCGCCGACCAGATCAGCATCGTGTGGGCATCCGACAGGCGGAACAGCGTCTGTGCGCGGGTGCGCAGCTTCAGCAGGAACGAGAGCACGGCTGACAGGGGGCGATGGAAAACGACGCGAAGCATAGCACTGCGCCGCGCCCGCGGGAGATCCCCGTCGGGCGCGGCGCGCGAAGCGGTGCGGACGTGCGGCTCAGCCAAGCCAGTGCTGCACGGCCCACGTGATGCCGTAGCCGCCGACGATCAACCAGACGTACAGGATCAGCCCGGTGGTCAGCGCGCGCGGGCCGGCCTGGCGGATCTGCGCGACGCGCGTCTCGATCCCGAGCGCCGTCATCGCCATCGTCAGCGCGAACGTATCGAGCACGTTCAGCGTATGCGTGACGTCCGCCGGCAGCACGTTCAGCGAGTTGACGATCACGAAGGCGAGGAAGCCGAGCGCGAACCAGGGCACCGCGACCTTGCGCTTGCCTTGCGCGCCGCCGGCTGCCGTTTGCGCCGAGCGCGCGAGCCACCAGCCGAGCATAAGCAGCACGGGCACGAGCAGCATCACGCGCGTCATCTTGACGATCGTCGCGACGTGCGCGACCTGCGGGCTGATGTCGCTCGCGGCGCCGACCACCTGCGCGACCTCGTGGATCGTGCCGCCGAAGAACAGCCCGAGCCCGGCCGGATCGAGATTCAGCAGCCCGGCGTGATAGGCGATCGGATACAGGAACATCGACAGCGTGCCGAACAGCACGACGCTGCCGACCGCCATCGCGCTTTGATGGGGCTTCGACTGCAGCGTCGATTCGAACGCGAGCACCGCGGCCGCGCCGCAGATCGCGCTGCCGGCGGCGGTCAGCAGCGCCGCGTCGCGGTCGAGCTTCATCAGCTTCATGCCGGCCCAGGTGCCGATCGCGAGCGTGCTGACGACGACCAGCACCGATACCGTCAGACCCGGCAGGCCGACCTGCGCGATTTCCTGCAGGCTCACGCGCAGCCCGAAGAACGCGACCGCGATGCGCAGCAGCTTGCGCGCGGAGAAGTTCACGCCGGCCGCCCAGCTCGCCGGCATGCCGTCGCGCAGCGCATTGCCGTACAGCGCGCCGGCGACGATCCCGACGATCAGCGGCGACAGGCCGAGCGCGGCGATCGCGGGCAGTTGCGACAGGCTCGTGACGGCGGCCGCAAACAGCGCGACGAACAGCACGCCGTTCAACTGGCCGCGCATCGACGGCGCGGCGTGGCCGAGAGAGGGAGTCGGGGCAGTGGACATGGGAGGCACCGTGACAGCGTCGTTGCGATGGTCTAATCCTAAATTCGTTATATCGATATGAAAAATTGTGATTTGTGACATAAACTATCCGCCAAACCGATAATTCGACGCCATGACCCCGGATCAACTGATAACGTTCGCCGCCGTCGCCGAGCATCTGAACATCAGCCATGCGGCCGTCGCGCTCCATCTGTCGCAGCCGGCCGTGTCCGGCCAGTTGCGGCTGCTGCAGGAGGAATTCGGCGAGCCGCTGTACCAGCGCGACGGGCGCGGCATCCGGCTCACGCCGGTCGGCGAGCAGCTCGCGCAGTACGCGAAGGCGCAGCGCGACACGTTCGCGCAGGCACGCGCGTTCCGCGACGCGGTGCGCGGCCTCGATGCCGGCACGCTGCGGATCGGCGCGAGCACGACGCCGGCGAGCTATCTGCTGCCGTACCTGATTGCCGCGTTTCAGCCGCGGGCGCCGCGCATCGCGATCCAGACCATGAGCGGCAACACGGCCGACGTCGTCGCCGCATTGCCGTCGCTCGATATCGCGATGATCGAAGGGCCGCCCGGCGACGCGTTGCCGCCGGGGACCGCGGTGCACGTCTGGCACGAGGACGAAATCGTCGCGATCGTGCCGGCCGGCCATCCGCTCGCGGCGCCCGAGTACGACGCCGGCGTGACGCTCGATGCGCTGGCGCCGCATCCGCTCGTGCTGCGCGAGGAGGGCTCGGGCGTGCGGCAGCTCGTCGAGCGCGCGTTCGCACAGTGCGCGGCGCCGATGCGCGTCGCGTTCGAGATCGCCGGCGTCGAAGCGGTGAAGGAGGCCGTGCGCGCGGGCATGGGCGTCGGCTTCGTGTCGGCGATGTCGCTGCGTCATCGCGATGCGGCGCTCGTCATGCGTTCTTTCGCGCCGACGCCGCTCACGCGGCATTTCTCGATTCTGGTGCCGCATGGCAGTGCGCCGTCGCGGGCCGCCGCGCAGTTCCTCAAGATGAGCGTCGCGCATCCGATCGGATAACGGCCACGGCTCCACGCGCCGTGCACCACGTCGGTGCGGCGGCAGGCACGGACGATGCGCGCCGAGACGCGCGCGTCGCGCGGGGCGGGGCGGGCCCGCGGGGCGGCGTGCGGGCGGCCGCCGACCCTAGGGATTTCCACTATGGTGCATGCCCGAAGCGAAGCGCACCATCCGTCTCAAGCAAATGGAACCGGTTCCAGCGCCGGGGAAAAAGGGCATCATGGCAGACATCGTGATCGTGGCGAGCGCATTCGGAATGGACCGTGTGCGCCAGGCGGGCCACAGTGCATTCGTCGCGGCGGCGGCAGAAGCCGGCGCGGCCGGATTCGAGGTGCGGCGCGAGCTGTTCGCGTCGGACGACGACGCGGCGCCCGGCGCGCTGGCCGCGCTCGGCGAACGGATCGCCGCACACGGGTTGTGGTCGGTCTATTCGACGCCGGCCACGCTGTACACCGACGACGGCGCGCTCGACGCGGCAGCGCTGCGCGACACGCTCGCCGAAGCCGACGCGCTCGGCGCGCGCTTCGTGAAATTCCAGCTGGGCGGCTTTGCCGGCGACGCGCACGCGACCGACATCGTTGCGCTGTCGCGCGGTGCGCGGGCGCGTGTCGTCGTCGAGAACGGGCAATTGGCGGTGGGCGGCGCGTTCGCGCAATTTCGCGGGCTGTTCGACGCGCTCGCGGCGTGCGGCCTGCCCGATGCGCTCGGCATGACGTTCGACATCGGCAACTGGCAGTGGCCGGGCGAAGCGCCGCTCGCGTGTGCGCACGCGCTCGCGCCGCACGTCGAATACATCCACTGCAAGGCCGTCGAAGGCGAGGGCGCGCGCCGCTTCGCCGTCGCGCCGGCGCCCGACGATCCGCTCGTGACCGACGTGCTGGCGGCGCTGCCGCCGCAGGCGCCGCGCGGGATCGAGTTTCCGTTCGACGCACACGATCCGGCGGGCGACGCACGCCGCCGCGTCGCGTGGCTCGCGGCCGCGTGACGCACCCAGGGCACGGAGGATTCACTGATGCAGACAGCACTCGATATCGTCACCTACGGCGAAGCGATGGCGATGTTCGTCGCCGCGCAGCCGGGCCATCTCGCGCACGCGGCGCAGTTCACGAAGCGCATCGCGGGCGCCGATCTCAACGTCGCGATCGGGCTCGCGCGGCTCGGTTTCCGGGTGGGCTGGATGAGCCGCGTCGGCAACGATTCGTTCGGCCGCTACGTGCTCGACACGCTCGCGCGCGAAGGGATCGACGCGTCGTGCGTGACCGTCGATACGCGCTACCCGACCGGTTTCCAGCTGAAGTCGCGCAATGACGACGGCAGCGATCCGACGGTCGAATACTTCCGCAAGGGCTCGGCGGCGAGCCACCTGTCGTGCGACGACTACGTGGCCGACTACGTGCTCGGCGCGCGCCATCTGCATCTGACCGGCGTCGCGCCGGCGATCTCGGCGAGCTCGTGCGAACTGGCGTTTCACCTCGCGCGCGAGATGCGCGCAGCCGGCAAGTCGATTTCGTTCGACCCGAACCTGCGCCCGACGCTGTGGCCGTCGGCCGAGGCGATGGCGACGACGCTGAACGCGCTCGCGGCGCTCGCCGACTGGGTGCTGCCGGGCCTCGCCGAAGGGCGGCAGCTGACCGGCCGCGACACACCGGCCGACATCGCGCGCTTCTATCTCGACCAGGGCGCGCGCGGCGTCGTCATCAAGCTCGGCCCGCAGGGCGCGTACTATCGCACCGCCGACGGCGACGAGGGCACGGTTGCGGGCGAACGCGTCGACAATGTCGTCGACACGGTCGGCGCCGGCGACGGCTTCGCGGTCGGCGTCGTCAGCGCGCTGCTGGAGCGCAAGCCGGTCGCGCAGGCGGTCGCGCGCGGCAACCTGATCGGCGCACTCGCGATCCAGGTGATCGGCGATTCGGAAGGGCTGCCGACGCGCGCGGCGCTCGACCGGCTCGAGCGCGAACGGGCCGAGCGAGTAGAGGAAAGCTTCGTCGCGCAATGAGAGGCCGGACACGGCACAATCCGCGAACCGGTTTCGCGCGCGCATCGCGATGCGCGGAGCCGCAGCAACGCATGCAGCAATCACCCCGATCGACGACGCCGACGCAAGCGCTCCGGTCGACACAGGAGACACTCTGATGGCAACCAATCTCGCACCCCGCCGCTGGTGGACGATCATGCCGATCGTCTTCATCACCTACAGCCTCGCCTACCTCGACCGCGCGAACTACGGGTTCGCGGCGGCGGCGGGCATCAACCAGGATCTCGGGATCGGCAAGGGCCTGTCGTCGCTGATCGGCGCGCTGTTCTTCCTCGGCTACTTCTTCTTCCAGATTCCCGGCGCGATCTATGCGGAGCGTCGCAGCGTGAAGAAGCTCGTGTTCGTGAGCCTCGTGCTGTGGGGCGCGTGCGCGGCGCTGACCGGCGTGGTCAGCAACATTCCGTCGCTGATGGTGATCCGCTTCGTGCTCGGCGTGGTCGAGGCGGCCGTGATGCCGGCGATGCTGATCTACATCAGCAACTGGTTCACGAAGAGCGAGCGCTCGCGCGCGAACACGTTCCTGATCCTCGGCAACCCGGTGACCGTGCTCTGGATGTCGGTCGTGTCGGGCTATCTGGTGCACGAATTCGGCTGGCGCCACATGTTCATCGCGGAAGGCGTGCCGGCGATCCTCTGGGCCGTGTGCTGGTGGTTCCTCGTGCAGGACAAGCCCGCGCAGTCGCCGTGGCTGTCCGCGCAGGAAAAGCGCGATCTCGAGACGACGCTCGCGGCCGAGCAGGCCGCGATCAAGCCGGTGCGCAACTACGGCGAAGCGTTCCGTTCGCCGGCCGTGATCAAGCTCTGCGCGCAGTATTTCTGCTGGAGCATCGGCGTGTACGGCTTCGTGCTGTGGCTGCCGTCGATCGTGAAGAACGGCTCGGCGCTCGGGATGGTCGCGACCGGCTGGCTGTCCGCGCTGCCGTATCTCGCGGCGACGATCGCGATGCTCGCCGCATCGTGGGCGTCGGACAAGGTCGGCTCGCGGCGCGGGTTCGTGTGGCCGTTCCTGCTGGTCGGCGCGGCCGCGTTCGCCGCGTCGTTCGCGCTCGGTTCGACGCACTTCTGGATCTCGTACGCGCTGCTCGTCGTGGCGGGCGCCGCGATGTATGCGCCGTACGGCCCGTTCTTCGCGATCGTGCCGGAACTGCTGCCGAAGAACGTCGCCGGCGGCGCGATGGCGCTGATCAACAGCATGGGCGCGCTCGGCTCGTTCGTCGGCTCGTATTTCGTCGGCTATCTGAACGGCGCGACCGGCTCGCCGCTTGCGTCGTATGCGTTCATGAGCGCCGCGCTCGTCGCCGCCGTGATCCTGACGCTGTCCGTCAAACCCCAGCCGCGCGATGCCCATTCGCTCGCGGCGCCGCTGCAAGGAAAATGAAACGATGAAGCCTCGTATCGTCGCGTACAAGCCGCTGCCCGATGACGTCCTCGCGTATCTGCGCGAGCATGCGGACGTCGTGCAGGCCGACGGCGCCGACGCGCTGGCCGATGCGCTCGGCGATGCCGACGGCGCAATCGGCGCGAGCCTGAAGATCACGCCGCAGATGCTCGATCGCGCGCCGCGGCTCAAGGCGTGGTCGACGATTTCGGTCGGCTACGACAACTTCGACGTCGCGGATCTGACGCGGCGCGGCATCGTGCTCGCGCACACGCCCGACGTGCTGACCGAGTCGACCGCCGATACCGTGTTCTCGCTGATCCTGGCTTCCGCGCGGCGCGTCGTCGAACTCGCCGAATGGGTGAAGGCCGGCCACTGGCATCGCAGCATCGGCCCCGAGCTGTACGGCACCGACGTGCAGGGCAAGACGCTCGGCATCGTCGGGCTGGGGCGCATCGGCGGCGCTGTCGCGCGGCGTGCGGCGCTCGGCTTCCGGATGCAGGTGCTGTACACGAACCGCACCGTGCATCCGGAAGCGGAAACGCAATACGGCGCGCGGCGCGTGACGCTCGACACGCTGCTCGCGGAGTCGGATTTCGTCTGTCTGCAGGTGCCGCTGTCGCCGGAGACGCGCCATCTGATCGGCGCCGCCGAATTCGCGAAGATGAAGCGCAGCGCGATCCTGATCAACGCGTCGCGCGGGCCGGTGGTCGACGAGGCCGCGCTGATCGACGCGCTGCGCGCCGGCACGATCCGCGGCGCGGGGCTCGACGTGTTCGAGAAGGAACCGCTGTCGGCCGATTCGCCGCTGCTGCGGATGAGCAACGTCGTCGCGCTGCCGCACATCGGTTCGGCGACGCACGAGACGCGTCACGCGATGGCGCGCTGCGCGGCGGAAAACCTGGTCGGCGCGCTGGCCGGCACGCTGCGCTCGAACCTCGTCAATCCGGACGCGCTCGCGCCGCGCTAAGGCGCTAAGGCGCTAAGGCGCTGAGGCAGGGCCGCGCCGGGGGCGGCTGGCCGGCCGCGCGCCTGCCGTTAGAATCGACGGTCTTGGTGCCGGCGGGCGGCGTGCGTTATGATCGCCCGCTCGTCGCGCATGCGCGCGGCCGCGCCCGCGACGACGGTCCGTGCGACGCCGCGCGGCACGCCGGTTCCGGTCGGCGTCCGATCGACAGAGGAGTCCGCCAGGTGGCTTTCGTATCCAACAACAATGGTCCGTCCGCCGACGCAGCGGCGCGGATCGCCCGTCGCGAGGCATCACAGTGACCGAATCGCAACTTTCCACGTCCCGTCCGGCGACGATCAGCGACGTCGCGCGCGAGGCCGGCACGGGCAAGACCAGCGTTTCGCGCTATCTGAACGGCGAGACGCACGTGCTGTCGGCCGATCTGCGCCAGCGGATCGAAGCCGCGATCGCGCGGCTCAACTACCGGCCGAACCAGATGGCGCGCGGGCTCAAGCGCGGCCGCAACCGGCTGCTGGGCATGCTCGCGGCCGACCTGACCAATCCGTATACCGTCGAAGTGCTGCAAGGCGTCGAAGCGGCGTGCCACGCGCTCGGCTACATGCCGCTGATCTGCCACGCCGCGAACGAAGTCGAGATGGAGCGCCGTTTTCTGCAGCTGCTGACCACGTATCGCGTCGAAGGGCTGATCGTGAACGCGCTCGGCGCCGAAGAGGAGGTGCTGCGGCCGCTGCGCGGCGGCGGCATTCCGGCCGTGCTCGTCGACCGGACGGTCGAGGGCTTCGAGGCCGACCTGATCGGCCTCGACAATGCAGACGCGATCGAGACGGCGCTCGCGCATCTGATCGAGCGCGGCTTCGACGCGATCCATTTCGTCGTGCAGCCGTTCGAGCACGTCAGCTCGCGGCGGCTGCGCGAAGCCGCGTTCCGTGCGGCGCTCGCCGCGCGCGGCATGCCGGTGTCGCCGACGGTCGTGCTCGATCTCAACGTGCCGCAGGCGGCTGCTGCCGCGCTGGCCGACCTCGATGCGCGAATCGACGATGCCGCGCGGCGCGGCGTGCGCGCCGCGCTGTTCGCGGCAAACGCGCCGGTCGCGCTCGCGATCGCGCGTCATCTGCGCGCACGATTCGGCGCCGCGTGGCAGTCGAACGCCGCGCTGCTGTCGATCGACGATCCGGAATGGGCCGAGCTGATCGGCATCACGACGATCCGTCAGCCGACCTACGAGATCGGCTACAAGGCGGTCGAGTTCGTGCACGAGCGGATCGACGGCGCGGGCGGCGACGTGCGCGTCGCGATGCTGCCCGGCGAGCTGATCGCGCGCGCGTCGACCGCAAGCTGAGTATCATTCGGGGCACGCGGCGCGTTCGGTGTGCCGCGCCCAACAAGGAACTCCATGACCGTTGCTCCCGTCACGCTGGCCGTGCTGATTGCGGCCACGCTGATCATCGCGCTGCTGCCGCTCGTCCTCTTCCGTTATCTGCGCAAGCCGCTTGCGCTCGACCGCCGCGACACGATCGTCGGCGTCGCGATGTTCGCGCTGTCCGCGATGATCGTCGAACGCGCGTTCCACGCTTTCGTGCTGAGCCGCACGCCGGCCGGCGGCTGGCTCACGCATCCGCTCGCGTTCGTCGCGTACAGTGCGCTCGCGACCGCCGTGTTCGAGGAGCTCGGCCGCTATCTCGGGATGCACTGGCTGAGCCGCCGCTACGGCGCGTCGGCCCGCGACGGGCGCGGGATCGGCTACGGGATCGGGCACGGCGGCGCGCAGGCATGGTTCGTCGGCGTGCTGGTATGGGGGCAGTGGGCGTATCTCGGCTGGCTCGCGAGCCGCGGCCAGCTCGACGCACAGCTTTCGGATCTGCCGCCTGACACCGTGGTGCGGCTGCAGATGATGCTGGCGACGCTGTCGGTACCGACCGTCGTGCTGCTGCTGCTCGAACGCGTTGCCGCCTTTGCGGTGCAGGTCGCGCTGTCGGTGTTCGTGTGGCGCGGCGTGCGGGCCGGCCGTGCCGGCGTGCTGCCCGCGGCGATCGTGCTGCACGCGCTCGCGGCCGCGCCCGCGCTGCTCTATCAGGTCAGGATGCTGCCGGCCGCGTGGGCCGAGGCCGCGTACTTCGTGATCGCGGCGCTCCTGACAGCCGCGCTCGTGAAGACGTGCCGCGCGCCGCGCGCGGCGAACTGACCCGTGCGGACGAACGGTTGCGCCACGCCCGCGCCGACGCGCGGCGAGGCGACAGAGGATGACATGGACGACTATCAGATTGACTGCGCAAGCGCGGAATTCGATGCGCTCGCGCGCGTCATTTGCGATCTCTTTCCGGAACAGACGCGCTTCGTCGAAAGCAGCGACGCGCGTGGACGCTTTCTGTCCGTGCACTGGCTCGCGATGCGTTTCGGCGTGACGCCGAAGCGGATGACGCTCGACGTACGGATCGCACCGGCCGCGCTGGCCCGCTATCTGGCGCTGAAGCCGATGCAGCGCGCGCGCAGCCACGCGGTGCTGCATGCCTATACGGAAGCGATGCTCGGGTCGCTCGAAGAGCGGCATGCGGCGGGCGAGACGGTCGAGCGCGAAGCGGAACTCGCGCTCGACGAAGATTTTGCGTGACGGCGTGAGCGCGATTACGTGACTGCGCGATGACGTGTGGCCCGCGCGTCGCGCGCTCACGCGTCGCGGTAGACCTGCGCGAAGCGCTGCGCCTGTACGACGCCGTAGTCGCCGGGCGCGTATTGCATGACCCAGTCGCCGGCCGCGCCGCGCAGCGTATCGCCGTTTTCCGAGCGCGCGATGGCGAACGGTTCGTCCATCCGGCGTGCGAGCACGACCGTCGGCCGGTTCCGGTATGCGCCCGGTGCGCCGTGCGCGAGCGCCGGATCGGCCGGCACGTACTTCGCGTCGAAGCGCGCGCGCGACACGACCCAGCGGTCGCCGGTCGAGCCCGTGATCAGCGCGTCGCCGGCGACGTAGCGGTTCGGACCTTCGAGGCTCATCAGTTCGCCGGCGGCGTCCGCGAACGCGACGGTGACGGTTTCATCCTTGACGACGCGGCGGGCCTGCGGATCGGTGCGCAGGTCGAGGTGCTTGAGTTCGAGCATGGCGGAAGGGCGGGAAAAGCCGGGAGCTTATCCCGAAATTGACGCGCCGTGTGAGGCGCGTCGACTGCAGGCCCGGTGCGCGGCGCCGCCCGGCCGCAGCGGGCAGGGCGGGCGGCCGCCGTACGGCCTCAGTATCAGGGCTGCGCCGGCGCGCTCGCGGCCGGGGCGGCCGCGGCCTTGCCTTCCTTCGCGTTGTCCTTGCGGCGGTGCTCGCCGCCGTGGTGCAGCCAGCTGCGGAACGTCGTGTCGGCGAGCGCCTTCTGCTCGGCCGGGAAGCTGTCGTAGAGCGGCGCGAACGCGTCAGCGAGCTTCTTCGCGCCGTCCGCGTTTGCCTGCGCGAGTTCCGCGTACTGCTTCATGTCGTCCACGGCGGACACGTTGCGGCTTTCCATCCGCGCGCGGTAGAGACGGCCCATCGTGTCCCCGTTGTCGCGCATCGTGTCGGCGAACGTCTTCCATTGCGATTCCTGTGCCGGCGTGATCTTCAGCTGATCGTGCAGATACTTGATGCGCTGCTCGATGCGCGCTTCGCGACGTGCGGCGCGCTGCTCCGCGCTCGGCGCGGACGCGGCCGACGTCGTCGCGGCCGAAGCGGACGTTTGCGGCTGCGGCGTCTGCGCGAAGGCGCCGGCGGCAACGAGGAGCGTAGCGAGGGTGAGCGAGATTTTCTTCATGGTTGGCTCTCCGGGTGGTGTCTTGCGAGCGGGCGTGGCGGCCGTTGCCGCGCGCGCCTCTCGCGTCGCCGCTATTAGTAGCACGTTGCCCGCGTAGCGGCAGCGAATGCGACACTTGCTTACATCCGATACGAATCGAAATTGAAAGGTCGGTGCGTGCAGGCGTTCGGGCGCAGCGGCGTTCGCGCTATCATCGCGGCACGTTCCACTTCGCCGGCGCACGGCGCCGCGCACAGTCTCATGCGTCCACCCCGTCTCGACCAGCTCGACGATCTCGATCGGCAACTCGTCGCGTTGCTGCAAGCAAATGCGCGTGCGAGCGTTGCCGATCTCGCGCGGCAGCTCGACGTCGCGCGCACGACCGTCGTCGCGCGCATTGCGCGGCTCGAACGCACGAACGTGATCGCGGGCTACAGCGTGCGGCTCGGCCAGGACGTGCTCGACGCGAGCATCTACGCGTACGTCGGCATCATCCTCACGCCGAAGTTCGGCAAGGACGTGCTGCGCAAGCTCGACCGCATGCCGGAGGTGCAGCTGCTATGCGCGGTGAGCGGCGAATACGACTACGTCGCGTGGCTGCGCGCCGATTCGCCGGAACGGCTCAACGATCTGCTCGACCAGATCGGCACGCTCGAAGGCGTCGAACGCACGACGACGTCGATCATCCTGTCGCGCAAGATCGATCGCGGGACCATCGGCGGCTGAGTGCGCGGTGGGCCGCAAGCCGCGCGTATCGGGCGAGTCGTCGTGCGGTTCGTCGCGTCGCGCGACGCGAATACGCGTCCACTAATTCCGCCTGCGGGATAAGCGTCTCCGTTCAACATGACGATGCCGATCGAGCGATCGGCGAACCTCATTTGCCGTTCGTGAGGCAATTCGATCGGCGCCCGCCGGACGCGCTCGCGGTTGGCGTTATCTCGGTGCGCGATGTGCAGCGATCGGCGTTTCGATCGCCATCAACTGCCGCTTTTCCTTCGTGATTTCCCTTGCCGGCCGGCGCCTGCGCGTGCGGCGAATCGGCACGTCGCGCGCGCCTGCCGGGCCGCGCGACACGGTCATTTCGGTGGCGTTTCGTCGTTTCGACGAAATGTGTCGTCATTGCGTCGAAGTTATCGGTCGTTTCGCATCATTCTTCGTCTTGGAACTGATTTTGCGCATCTCTACACTGCGGGTCATGGCTCGACGCCGTCCACAACACCAACCCATCATCAGGAGATAAGCGCATGAAAATCGCCATCGTCGGCGCCGGTTTGATCGGCCACACCATTGCTCACATGCTGCGCGAAACGGGCGACTACGAAGTCGTCGCGTTCGACCGCGACGCAGACGCGCTCGCGAAGCTGTCGCGCGAAGGCATCGCGACGCAGCGGGTCGACTCGGCCGACGCCGCTGCGATCCGCGAAGCCGTGAAGGGCTTCGATGCGCTGATCAACGCGCTGCCGTACTACCTGGCCGTGAACGTGGCGGCCGCCGCGAAGGCCGCAGGCGTCCACTATTTCGACCTGACCGAAGACGTGCGCGCGACGCACGCGATCCGCGAACTCGCCGAAGGCTCGGATCGCGCGTTCATGCCGCAGTGCGGCCTCGCGCCGGGCTTCATCGGCCTGGCCGCGCACGAGCTCGTGAACGGCTTCACCGAGGTGCGCGACGTGAAGATGCGCGTCGGCGCGCTGCCCGAGTATCCGACCAACGCGCTGAAGTACAACCTGACGTGGAGCGTCGACGGGCTGATCAACGAATACTGCCAGCCGTGCGAAGCGATCCGCGACGGTCGCAAGCAGTGGGTGCAGCCGCTCGAAGGCCTCGAGCATTTCTCGCTCGACGGCACCGAATACGAAGCGTTCAATACGTCCGGCGGCCTCGGCACGCTGTGCGAGACGCTGTCGGGCAAGGTCGAGTCGCTCGACTACAAGTCGGTCCGCTATCCGGGGCACCGCGATCTCGTGCAGTTCCTGCTCGAGGACCTGCGCCTGTCGAGCGATCGCGACACGCTGAAGTCGATCATGCGCCGCGCGGTGCCGTCGACGAAGCAGGACGTCGTGCTGGTATTCATCACGGTGACGGGCGTGAAGGACGGCCAACTCGTGCAGGACGTGTTCACGCGCAAGATCTTCGCGAAGGAAGTGTGCGGCATGCACATGAGCGCGATCCAGATCACGACCGCCGGCGCGATGTGCGCGGTGCTGGACCTGTTCCGCGAGAAGAAGCTGCCGCAGAGCGGTTTCATCCCGCAAGAGAAGGTGTCGCTGAAGGCGTTCCTCGCGAACCGCTTCGGCAAGCTGTACGACGGCGGCACGATGGAGCGCGTGCACGCGGTTGCCTGATAACGACAAGACCAGACCGAGAGGGCCGGACGACGCCGGGCGTGCAGCTGCACGTCCGGCGTCGTCGTTTCGGCGCAGGGAAGGGCGCGTGCGCGCTTCAGGCCGGCAGCGGCGGGACGATCGTCGCGGCCGGAGCGGGCGGTACGATGCGAACCAGCAGTGCGTCGATGTCCGCGTCGGACGGCGCGGTGTTGTCGAACATCACGATGCCGTCGCATTCGGAGCCGGTCGGCACGAAGCGGCGCTGCCGGTATTCGTCCCAGTGCGCGAGCTTGTATGCGTCGTTCGGGTTGCCGCGCGCGACGATCCGCTCGCGTGCGACTTCTTCGGAGGTATGCACCCAGACGACCGTCAGCGCGACGTCGGGCGCGATGCCGAGCCAGGCGCGATCGAGAATGCGCCGGTCGCGCACCTCGCGCGACAGCGGGCCGACGACGATCGCGCTGATGCCGAGTGCGAGGTTTTCACGTGCGGTATCGAGCAGGCCCTGGTACTCGGGATCGCGCAGATGCTGCAGAAAGAGCGGGCTGTCGCGATCGTTCGGATCGGCGGTGAGCGCGCCCATCGCGGCGGCGCTGTAGCGGCCGTACAGCGTATCCTTGTCGAGCAGGCAGAAGGCCTCGCCGGTCGCGCGCATCAGCGGCCGGATCAGCCGTTTCGCGAGCGTGGTCTTGCCGGTGCCGGCGTGGCCGCAGAAGAACACCAGATGCGTCACGAGCGGCGGCTCCCGGCATGCGAAGCGGGCGCGGCGCGGCGGCCGTCGCGCGAGAATACTTCGGCTTCGAGCCACATTGCGTTGACGATGCCGAAGCCGAGCGCGACGCCGATCCCGAGTATCCACGCGAAATACCACATAGGTCTGCCTCCTTGACGGTTGCGCTGCATGGTCGCGTTCGCCCGGCCGAGCGTACCGGTGCGCGGGCGGCGACGCGCGAGAGTCCGAT
Source organism: Burkholderia sp. HMSC10F09 (assembly GCF_001806955.1). Lineage (NCBI taxonomy): Bacteria > Pseudomonadati > Pseudomonadota > Betaproteobacteria > Burkholderiales > Burkholderiaceae > Burkholderia > Burkholderia sp. HMSC10F09. Next base: position 32,788 of record NZ_KV786922.1, on the reverse strand, counting down.
CATGACCAATATCGGCGCACGGTGCAAGCCGGCCGCGCGCGCGGCAAACCGGTAAACTGACGGGAAAACGGCAACATCATCCGACAACATGCTGATCAACTGCGCTGCATATCAGGACGGCCGCAAGCTCGCCGACATCGAGATCGAGGCCATCAGCGACTACGTATCGAAGCCCGAATGCTTCGTGTGGGTCGCGCTGAAGGACCCGACGCCCGAGGAGCTCGAGCTGATGGGCGAGGAGTTCGGGCTGCACGAGCTTGCGCTCGAGGATGCACGCAAAGGGCATCAGCGGCCGAAGATCGAGGAGTACGGCGATTCGCTGTTCGCGGTGCTGCATACGGTCGAGCTCGACGACGACGGCGAATTCAAGGTCGGCGAACTGAACCTGTTCGTCGGCCCGAACTATGTGCTGTCGATCCGCAACCATACCGAGCAGGATTTCCGCGAAGTGCGCAAGCGTTGCGAGCGCGAGCCCGAGCTGCTGCGCGAAGGGTCGGCGTTCGTGTTCTATGCGCTGATGGATCAGGTCGTCGATCGCTACTTTCCGATTCTCGAGACACTCGGCAACGAGCTCGACGAGCTCGAGGACCGCATCTTCGCGAAGGCGACGACGGCGTCGTCGCGCGCGATCATCGAGGATCTCTATTCGCTGAAGCGCCGGCTCGTGCTGCTGTATCAGCACACCGCGCCGCTGATCGAGCCGCTCGCGAAGCTGACGGGCGGCCGCATTCCGAACGTCTGCAGCGGGATGGTCAACTATTTCCGCGACGTGTACGACCATCTGCAGCGGATCGTGAAGACGATCGAAGGGCGGCGCGAGATGGTCGTGACGGCGATCCAGGTGAATCTCGGGATGATCTCGCTCGCCGAAAACGAGGTGACCAAGCGGCTCGGTTCGTTCGCCGCGCTGTTCGCGATCCCGACGATGATCGCCGGCATTTACGGGATGAACTTCGCGAACATGCCCGAGCTGCACCTGAAATACGGGTTCTACGGCTGCATCGCGGTGATGGTCGCCGCGGATCTCGCGCTGTGGTGGCGCTTCAAACGCGCAGGGTGGCTGTAGCCGCGATCAGCGCGGCGCGTGCTTGCCGACGACGACGCGCCACGGCCGCACGCGCCACGATTTGACGAGTCCGTTCTGCACATACGGATCCGCACGCGCGAACGACTCGGCGATGGCCGGCGAATCGCCTTCGAACACGAGCACGGCCTGGTCGGCCGGATCGGCGAGCGCGCCGGCGAGCACCAGTTCGCCGCGTTCGGTGGCGGCCCGCGCGAGCGCCAGATGCTCGGCGCGAAATGCTTCGCGGCGGGCCAGATAGTCGTCGACGAGATCGTAGATCAGCTGGAAATGCATGATGGCTCCGGGATCGGTCGGCGCGCGGGATCGCGCGCGGCGCGGTCAGTATAGGACAGCGGGCGGCGTTTGGCGGCTCTCGATGACGGTGCGTCGTGCTTCGCGCCGCGCGTCGCGAAGTCGTCGCTGCGGCTCGTATCGCTGCTCCGTCCTTTGCAACTAACGGTCCGCCCGTTCGCCGCCGGCCACTTCGGTCCGCGTTTCCGCACCTTCAGCGCATTGCCGCTTCAGTCTGCAGAAAGCGGGCCTGTATTGCGGTTATCCGGCATAGGTTCAACGCAATTTTTACGCGCGGCGAGGGCGCGCGACGGCACGGCAAAAATCGGTGCCGATCGGAAAAGTGCGCCGGCCGACACGCCGACAGATCCGATTTCCATCGGCGCGAATGCGACCTATGCTGAACGAATCCGGAGCGAGCTTCGTTCGCCCGCGTTGCCCACTTGTCCAGTCCAGACGAGGTGTGCCATGCCAGTGTCAGCCACCCTGCAGGATTGCCTGCGCCAGAAATCATCCCGATACGAAGTCGTGTATCACCCGTACAGCCATACGAGCATGGAGACGGCCGCCGCCGCGCATATTCCCGGCGATCGGCTCGCGAAGACCGTGTTGCTCGAGGACGAAGAGGGCTACGTCGCCGCCGTGCTGCCGACGACGCATGCCGTGCGTCTGTCCGATCTGTGGGTCAAGACCGGGCGCCATCTCGTGCTCGCCAAGGAGGTCGAACTGCGCGAACTGTTCAAGGATTGCGACATGGGCGCGCTGCCGCCGGTCTGCATGGCGTACGGGATGAAAACGTTCCTCGAGGAACGGCTCGCGCAGCAGCCGGAAGTCTATTTCGAGGCCGGTGACCACGAAGCGCTGATCCATATGACGCAGGACGAATTTCTGTCGCTGATGGAGACGGCCGAGCGCGCGCATTTTTCACATCGGATGCAAGGGATGATGTTGTCCTGAGGCGGACGATGCGTCGGTTGGATGGTGCGGCGGCCGGTGACGCTCGCCGCGGCCGGTGCGTGCGTCGGTGGTCGAGCGGATGAGTTTGCGGTTTGCCGGATGGTGGCCGCTGGAAGCGGGTGTGGCCGTTCGGCACGCTTAGTGTGGGCGGGTTTTAGACGTTGCTTTGTGGAAATTCGTTATTTGACATAATCATAATTATCACATCAAAACGATGTAGCGGCTAAGTTGTAATGTCCGCTTTCGTGCCGCGTAAGCTATCCGGCCGCCGGTTGTCCGGCGCCGGGAGCTTCGATGGCTGCGACAGAACGGATGGCATGACGGCTGGTCGGGTACGGCGGCTGATGACAGACGCAGGTTTGTGGATTCCGCGCCGGCAGCGTCCGCCGAAGGTCTACCAGCCGCGAGTGCACCGGACTTGTCCGGGTGACTGATCTAGATCGACGGCAGACTCTATCAATCGCCGTCTCCGGCGCGCCGGCGAACCGGAACCCATCAACGAGCGTCCCGAGGAACGCCATGTCATCGGCCCGCCCCGCAAACGCGTCAACAGGCGAAGGAAGCAGGCGCGCCGAACACACCGCCACCCGCACCCTCCTCGTTCCGCTCAGATCGCGACTTCCGGCGGTGCCTGACGAAACAGCCGCGTTATCCAGCACAAATACACGAGCCCGAGCACGAACCACACGACACCCAGCACGATCGCCGTTTTCTCGAGGCTGACAAGCAGCCAGATATCCGACACCGCACCGATCGCCGGAAAAACGAGTCCGCCGACCACTCCGATCCGGCGCTCGCCATGATTGCCGGAAAGGTAGAGCCGAATCACGCACAGATTGACGGCCGTGAATGCCAGGAACGCGCCGAAGTTGATGAACGACGTCGACGTCGCGACGTCCAGCCTCAGTGCGACGAGCCCGACGATGCCGGCCAGCGCGATGTTGATCGCCGGCGTCTTGAAGCGCGGATGGATGAACCCGAACACGCGCTTCGGCAGGATTTCGTCGCGGCCCATCGCATAGAGCAGCCGCCCCACGCTCGCCTGCGCGGAGATGCCCGACGCGAATTGCGCGAGGATCAAGCCGGCAAGAAACACGGTCACGAACAGATCGCCGCCGATCATCTTCGCCACTTCGAACGCGGCCGAATCCGTGTCCTTGAAGGCGACGCCAGGATGCGCGAGCTGCATCGTGTAGGCGGCGATCACGAAAATCGCGCCCCCGATCAGCGCGATCAGCAGGATCGCGCGCGGCATGTTCTTCTTCGGATCGATCGTTTCCTCGGTCAGCGTCGATACGGCGTCGAAGCCAAGGTAGGAATACGCGGCGATCGCGGCGCCCGCCATCGTCGCGCCGAACGGCACGTGCGGCTTGAAGAACGGTTCGGCCATCGCGATCCCGCCCGCGCCCGCTGCCGCCGATGCGTAGTGCCAGCACAGCACGACGAACATCGCGACGATCGCCAGCTGCACGATCATCAGCACGATATTGAAACGCGCGGCCAGCTCGATGCCGACGATGTTCAGGCCGCTCGTCAGCACGATGAACGCGACGATCCAGATCCACGTCGGCACATGAGGAAATGCGGCATTCAGATACGCCGCGCCGATCAGCCAGATCACCATCGGCAGGAAGAAGTAGTCGAGCAGCGTCGCCCACCCGATCATGAAGCCGACATGCGGACTGAACGTCTTGCGCGTGTACGTGTACGCGGAGCCCGCGGCCGGATAGAGACGCGCGAGCTTGCCGTAGCTGAGCGCCGTGAACGCGATCGCGATTAGCGCGAGCAGATAGGCGAGCGCGGCCGTGTCGTCGCTCGCCTTCGCAAGCACGCCGTACGTGCCGTAGACGATCAGCGGAGCCATATAGGCGAGACCGAACAGCAGCACGGACGGCAGGCCGAGCGTGCGCTTCAGGCGCGGCGATTCTTGGGGCGACGACGCTTGCATGTTATCTCCTGGGCCCCGCGGGGCCGATGCGAATGCCTTCGGGCCGTTTGCGGCCGGCATTTCGATTGGATGAGCCGGTACCGCACGCACGCAGGGGCGCGCGATGCCGTGAATGGACCGAGATCGGGACCGCGTCAGCCGACGCGCTGTCGAGGCGTTTCGATTGCGAGCGCGCGCCGGCCGTCCGGCTGTTCGATCGGTACGAGGCCGAGCGGCACGCGTGCGTCGTGCAGATAGTTGTAGTGCTCGCGGCTTGCTTCGAGACGCGTCGGATCGATGCGCGTGCGCGCGATCGCCTCCTCGCGACCCAGTTCGAGCACCGTGTCGCCGAACGGATCGACGAGCGCGGACAGGCCGGCGAACGTCAGATCGTCGTCGCCGGTGCCGCAACGGTTCACCATCAACGCGAACATCTGGTTCTCCATCGCGCGCGCCGCGATCGCACGACGATGCACGGGACCGAACGGGTCCATGTTGCCGTTCGTGACGATGAGCAGATCGGCATCGAGCGAGCCGATCGCGCGCGCGGTTTCAGGGAATTCGATGTCGTAGCAGATCAGCACGCCGACCGTCAGGCCGTTCCAGCGGCAGGTCGCGAAGCGGTCGCCCGGCGCGAACACGCCGACGTCGGACGCCCACAGATGCGTCTTGCGGTAGCGCAGCGCGATGTCGCCCTGCTCGTCGACGAGCACCGTCGTGTTGTAGAACCGGTCGCCGTCGCGCTCCGCCAGGCCGACCGCGACGGCGACGCCCTTTTGCCGCGCCGCGTCGCGCACCGCGGACAATGCGCGGCCCTCGAGCGGCTGCGCGACGTCGGCGACGTTCTCGCGCGTCGGAAAACCCGACAGCGTCGTTTCCGGAAACACGATCAGCTTCGTGCCGCCTGCCACGTCGACGCGCGCGATCGCGTCGATGACCTTGTGCGTGTTGTGCGCGACGTCGCCGTCGATCAGCGATAGTTGCGCGAGTTCCACCTGCATGAAACCGTCTCCTTCCAATTGCCTTTCATCTGTGCCGCACGCATTGCGCGCCGCGCGGCACTTCGCGAACCGGAACGGCGCCCGTGCGGCCGCCGTTCGAACCGGTGTCGATTATCGGGGTATTATTTTTGGCTCGAAATTCCCCGCCAGGGTTACCCTCACCGGAGCACACGATGGACTTCGAATGGCGAGATCTCGCCTTTCATCGGGAGATCGGCTCGGCCATCGATGCGCTCGATGGCCCGCACTTCTGGGCACGGCTCACGCGCGTGCTCGAGCGTCACGTCGGTTTCGACAACTGGGTCGCGCTCTGTTTCGCGCGCGATGCCGCGCCGCTCGTGCTCGCCGAGCAGGCCATGCCGGACGGCAAGATCGACGTGATGTTCCAGGACTATCTGGCCGCGCTCTATCAGCTCGATCCGTTCTACCTCGCGGCATTCGAAATGCAGGCATCGGGTTTCTACACGCTGGCCGACGTCGCGCCGGACAACTTCCGGATGACCGAGTACTACCAGCGCTATTTCAAGAAAAACATTGTCGGCGACGAAGTGCATTTCAACGTCGTGATCGATCGCGACCACACGCTCGGTTTTTCGCTCGGCAAGACCCGTAAATACGACGAACGCGAAATTGCGCTGCTGACGCTGTACTCGCCGTGGGTGCTGTCGCTAATGCAGCAGCGGCTGCATTTCGAGAAATTCGCGACGAAAGCGGCGCCCCGCCCTGCTGACGGCGACGCGCCCGACCCGCATGCGCGCTTCGGGCTGCTGACCGGCAAGAGCGGACGGGGCGCGCTGACGACGCGCGAGATCGAAGTCGCGATGCTGTCGTTGAGCGGGTTTTCGTCGCGCGCGATCGGCGAAAAATTGTCGATCTCGTTCGAAACCGTGCGCGCGCACAAGAAGCACATCTACGCGAAGCTCGGCATCAGCTCCCAGTCAGAACTGTTCGCGATGTTCTACGACGCCGGAAAGGCGAACGAGCCGGCGTGATTCGCGACGCGCAGGCGAGCGCAATCGACGATGTTGTCGCCCTTCCCTGTTCCGGTTTCGTTCCTGCTCACCATCGAAACAGGATGCCGGACGACGTGAGACGCGTTTTCGAAATCGCCAGTTTTGGATTTCAATATGGCTATTGTGATAAGAAAAGTTATCCCGACGAGCGCCAAGTTTTTATCAAACCGACCGTCTCGCCGGCGGCAAACTGCCATGCCTGAACGCGGCACTTCCGCCCTCGCCGTCCCGTCGTTTGTGCCGCCATACGCCCGCACCGCGCGCATCGCCCTTTGCTGCTGCGACGCAAGACTGTTGCGCCACCGTGGGTGTTCGAACTCGCCTCGGCCGCGCCTACAGGTTCGCCCATCGGCGTTCGATCCGGTCGGCATCGAAGCCTCTGACCTTTACGGGTGGCGCCGGCGATGCGATGCGCTGAACGTGCTCGCGCAAATTCGCCGACACTTCAGCGGCTTCGACCGGCTGCGCCACGTCGTTCGCGTCGACGGGCGCGTCGCATCGGCCGACGGCTTCCTCGGGCAACCGGCCGTCGTCGACGGCGCGTCCCACCTGTTCGCGACGGTGCTTCCCGACAAGGCCGGCCACGCGAGCTCGGCGTTTTCGCAACGCCAGTTGCCGGCCGATACGGCCGTGATTCTCGTCGTGATCGCCGACATTCGTCATACATGGGCTCGCCCGGCCCGCTCGGCGCCGATGTCCCTGCGCCGCCCCCGCTTTTCCATATCGAACCGTGTCCGGCCGCGGCGGATCGCGGCACCGTCCGATCGCCCGAGACCGTTCCCGCACAAGGCGTAGCCGGTTTTCGATACATTGAAATACAAAACATCGCATGCGATTTAATCGAGCGCGCTTGACATTGCGCGATCCGTCGACGAAACTCCATCGCATGCGATCGAATCGCATCTGAACAAAACCTTCCACTGACGGAGCAAACCATGAGCAAGATCGACAAAGTGCTGTACACGGGCAAGACGCACACGACTTCCGGCGGCCGCGACGGTAGCGCGCGGAGTTCCGACGGCCGGCTGGACATCCGCCTGTCGTCGCCGGGCAGCGCGGGCGACGGCACGAATCCCGAGCAGTTGTTCGCGGCCGGCTGGTCCGCATGCTTCATCGGCGCGATGCAGCTCGCCGCGCGTGCCGCGAAGGTGACGCTGCCCGCCGATCTGTCGGTCGACGCGGAAGTCGATCTCGGGATGGGCGACAACGCGTACTTTCTGCAGGCGCGGCTGAACGTCAGCGCGCCGGGCCTCGATCGCGACGTCGTACAGCAGATCGTCGATACCGCGCACCAGACCTGCCCGTATTCGAAGGCGACGCGCGGCAACATCGACGTCGAAATCCGCATCGTCTGACTCATGCATCGGGCGGCAGCACGCCGCTCCGCCGAATTCCCGATCTTCTACCGAGGTGAATGATGAAAACCCGACTGATTGCCACCCTGCTCGTCGTCGCGTCCGCTGCCGTTGCCGCGCCGGCCTTTGCGAATCCCTCCACCGTCACGCGTGCGCAGGTACGTGCCGAACTCGCACAACTCGAAAAGACCGGCTACGCGGTCAACCGTGCCAGCGACGCGACTTATCCGGACACGGTCCAGGCGGCACTTTCGCAGCTTCATGCGGACGATGCGATCGCCGGCGCCGCGTCGCGCACCGCGTACGGCAGCGACGGCAACGCCGCGACGCAGTCCGGCCGCCGTGCGGCGGTCCGTGTCGCCGAGCGCTCCGTCTATTTCGGTCATTGAGCGCCGCTTCGCCGCCATACCTGAAGAAGTCTTGAATCCTTTCTCTTTCTATCGAGGTCGATGATGAAAACACAGTTGATCGCCGCTCTTCTCGTTGCCGTGTCCGCCGCGCTCGCCGCACCGGCGTTTGCCTCCGATGGTGCTACTGTCACGCGCGCACAACTGCGTGCCGAACTGGCCGCGCTCCAGCAAGCCGGCTACCAGCCGAACCGGCCGAACGATCCGAACTATCCGGACAATCTGCAGGCCGCGCTGAAGCGCGTTCACGACAGCGGCATCGCCGTCGCGGACACGCAGGCGTCCGGCTACGGCCGCGAGGCCGACGCCGCGACGCAGTCCGGCAGCCGCCGCGCCGTTCGTACGGTCGAGCGCTCGGTCTACTTCGGGCATTGAGCGGCGCGGCGAAACCGCTGCCGTCCGCCGACATATAAAGCGCATGCGATGTAATCGCGTGCGCTTTTTCTTTGGAGGCGACACATGACGGCAAAAGCGAGTGCGAACGTGACTGTGCCGACGACGTTGTCGGCGTTTGCAGGCGATGCACATCGCCGAGATTCAAGACGGATAAGCCTGCGAATGCTTCGCGCACTCGACGGAATGGCGCGCCGCGACGCGTAGGCTAAGCGCGCATGAACGGGTAAAGCAAGAAACGCGGGGAAGTAAGAAACGGGCCGGCTCGCATTCGCTTCGCCGGCCCGACGTCGGCTAGTCTTCGATCGAATCGATCAGATTGCCGCGCAACGTGACGATTGCCTTTTGCATTTTCGCGAATTCATCGGGCTTCAAGCCGGTTGCCTCGACGAGGTTCATGCCGAGCCCCTTTTCGCGCACGCGGCGGCCGCTCTTGGTGAGGCTCACGCGCACCTGGCGCTCGTCCGACGGATCGCGGTGGCGTTCCAGATAACCCATCGCCTCGAGCTTCTTCAGGATCGGCGTCAGCGTGTTCGATTCGAGGAACAGCTTCTCGCCGAGCTGGCCGACCGTCAGGCTGCCCTCCTCCCACAACGCGATGATCGTGATGTATTGCGTATAAGTGAGACCGAGCTCCTCGAGGATCGGCTTGTACGCCTTGCCGAACGCGAGGTTCGTCGAATAGATCGCAAAACAGAGGAATTCGGACAGCTTCGGCGTGGCCGGCGCTTGCGCATCGTTCGGTTTCATCGGCGTTCTCCTTCGACGCGGAAACGGTCGCAGATACGCGCATTATATATCGCATGCGATCGTATCGGAAGCAGGAGAATCGTTCGCGATCGACGATGGCGCGCGGCCCGCGCGGCGAAGCGGCGCGCGAGCTCAGATGCGCGTTGCGTCGTCCCGGCGCCGGCGGTCGCCGACCGACGACAGTCGCCCGACGGACAGCAGCGAGCATTGCACCGGATGCGCGATTTCGGTCGCGAGCCCGCCCGCGGCGAACAGCAGGATCGTCAGCCAGCGTTTCATGCGTCCTCCACGACGGACAGGCTCGCACCGTTGGCGATCGTGGCGTCGAGCGCATACGGATCGATGCCGTCGATGCAGCCGAGATTGACGCGCCAGCACGCGGGATCCATGCGCGTCTGGTGGAATGGATAGACGCCGCAGCGGCTGCAGAAATAGTGACGCGCCGTGCCGGTGTTGAAGCGATACGTGCTCAGCATGCGCTCGCCCTCGACGATCTTCAGATCGCGCCCGTCGAACATCCGGCTCATCAGCGCGCCGCGCCGGCGGCACAGGCTGCAATTGCAGCGCACCGCCGGTGTGAGGGCAGCTTTCACTTCGAAGCGGACGGCCCCGCAATGGCAGGATCTGCTGAACCAGGTGGCAGACATCGCGTGCTCCGGAAAAGGCGATATCTGCGTTATAGCGAAGGCGCGCAACGGCTGCGTATCGCACTGTATCCGCGTTGCGCGCGGATACATGACGTTGCAATCCCGCGGCCGCCGCCGAGTAGATGCGCTCAGTCGAGCGCGTGCTGCAGTCGCGCGATCGCGGCGCGCGTCTCGCGCTCGAGCGTCGCGAACAGCTCGGCGGCGGGCAGCGAGCGGACGAGCGGTGCGGCCTGCCCGGCCCACTGCGCGCCGTAGCCGAATTCGCCCTTCGCCTTCGCTGCCGCGTGCAGCGCTTTACCGGCGTCGTAGGCAATCGGATAGGCGGGCGTGACCGGCGCGCGCGGATCGTCGCCGAGCGCGGTGAACCGGTTCGCAATGCCGCGCGCGACGCGACCGGAAATGGCCGCGGTGAACGTCGTGTGCCGCGTCGCGTCGCTGAGGATCGCGCGGCGATAGCCGTCGTCGATCGAGGTTTCGGGGCACGCGACGAACGCGGTGCCGAGCTGTGCGGCCTGTGCGCCGAGCGCGAGCGCCGCGGCGATCCCCTCGCCGTCCATGATGCCGCCCGCCGCGATCACGGGCAGCGCGCATTCGCGCACGAGCAGTCGCGTGAGCGCGAACGTGCCGAGCCGGTCGTCGCGCGCAGCCGGATCGAACACGCCGCGATGGCCGCCGGCCTCGACGCCCTGCGCGACGATCGCGTCGATGCCGCCGTCGGCGATCTGCCGCGCTTCGTCGAGATTCGTCGCGGACGCGAACAGCGTGACGCCGGCGCGCTTGAGCGCCGCGATCACGTCGGCGGACGGCAGCCCGAAATGGAAGCTGACGACGGCCGGCTTTTCTTCGAGGAGCATCGCCTGCATCGCGGGATCGGCGATGAAGCTCGTATAGATCTCCGACAGCGACGCCGGCGGCGTCGCGCCGTATTGGCGAAACGCCGGCGCGAGCCAGTCGAGCCACGCGCGTTCGATCGCCGCATCGGCGCGCGCGGGCTGGTGACAGAACACGTTGATGTTGAACGGCCGGTCGGTGAGCGCGCGCGTGTCGCGGATCATCTTGCGCGCGCCGTCCGCATTCGTCGCGCCGACGCCGAGCGAGCCGAGCCCGCCCGCGTTCGACACCGCGGCTGCGAGCGCCGGCGTGCTGACGCCGGCCATCGGCGCCTGGATGATCGGCACGCGGATGCCGAGCTGGCGCAGCAGCGCGCGGTTATCGGTCGATGCGTTCATGTCGTTGCCTCCTGTATCGCGATCGAAAGGTCGGTCGAATCGGGCGCCGGTGCGGGCACGCGCGCTGCGTCGCTGCGCCATCCTACGTCACGGGCAGGCGAGCGCGCTATCGGCGGCGACCGGCGCGGTGACCGTCAGCATCCCGCGCGGCGCAGCGCGTTCGCCGGCCACCGGCATGTCGGCTTCCTCGAAATCCGCAAGGAAGCGACGGCACGCGGCCGCGTGGCGCTCGCCGGCTTCATCGAGCGGGATGGTGCGCGTCGTCCGGTAGAGCCGCGCGGTGCCGGTGTGGGCCCCGAGAAACGCGATCGCGCGACGGCACGCGGCCGGCGAACGGCCGAGCCGCCGTCCGGCGCCCGCGAGGCTGCGCTCGGCGAGCGTGACGACGAACACCTCCATCGCATCGATCCGGTTTATGGCACTCGGAAGATCGCGCGCGGCGAGAAACGGGCATGCAGGCTGTCTATACCGTAGCCCCGTGCGCGCCCGCGCAGGGAACCCTTTCTGCACGGGAAAGGACGCTTGAGACATCCTCAATTATCGGCAGCCGCAAATTCGCGGAGCATGTGTCGGACGATCGGCGCAGCCCGCGCATCCGGCCCTCGCGGCGCGGCGCGGGACTGACGCGATTTGCATGGCCGGCGCGCCGTTGTGCCGGCCCTCGCCGACCGGGCGCGATGCCCGGCGGTTCCAACAATCGGAGACATGATGACCAGCCCTTCCCTCGATCTCGGCGGCCGCGCGGCGCCGCCCGCACCTGCCTCGCCGCCTGCCGCCCGCTCCGCCGCCGAGCCGGCGCCCGTTTCCGCACGCGACGCCACGCTCGGCGCTTTCATGGACGACCTGCCGGTCGGCGCGCTGCACCGGTTCGTCGTCTGGGTGATCGGAATCGGCCTGTTCTTCGACATGTACGAGATCTTTCTCGTCAGCACGATCGGCTCCGCGCTGCAAAGCGAATTCGGGCTGAACCGCGAGAGCGCCGACTTCAAGCTGCTGCTCGCCTCGGCGTTCATCGGGATGTTCGTCGGCGCGCTATGTCTCGGCAGTGTCGCGGACCGCATCGGGCGTCGTCGCGCGTTCCTGCTGACGCTCGTCTGGTACAGCGCGTTCTCGCTGATCGGGGCGTTCTCCGTGAACGCCGACATGCTCGTCGCGTGCCGGCTCCTGACCGGCATCGGCGTCGGCGCGATCTATCCGGTCGCGGACAGCTACCTGTCCGAGATCCTGCCGAAGGACAAGCGCGGACGGCTCGCGGCGTGGGCGTACACGACGTCGTACGTTGCAGTGCCGCTCGTCGGCTTTCTCGCGCTGTGGCTCAACCCGTTGCATGTCGGCAGCGTGGCCGGCTGGCGAATCATTCTGGCGATCGGCAGCCTCGGTGCGGTGTACGTGCTGTTCGTGCGGCACCGGTTGCCGGAAAGCCCGCGCTGGCTGCTCGCGCAGGGGCGCGACGACGAAGCATATGCGACGCTACGGCGCTTCGCGGACAGCGCCGGCGTACGGATGCCCGAACGTTTCGCGCCACCCGTCGAACCGCAGCGCCCGCTCGCGCTCGGCGAGCGCCTCGCGTTGCTGCGCCGCCGGCCGTACGGCGCGCGCTACGCGATGCTCGTGATCTTTCATCTATTCCAGGGCTTCGGCTACTACGGTTTCGGCACGCTTGCGGGCGTCGTCGTCAAAAGCCGCGGCTTCGACGTGACGGACAGCACGCTGTTCCTTGCGCTGTCGTTTCTCGGCTATCCGCTCGGCTCGCTGCTGTCGATTCCGTTGCTCCATCGCATCGAGCGCCGCACGCTCGTGATCGCGTCGATCCTGTCGATCGCCGCGTTCGGGCTCTGTTTCGCGTATTCGAACCATACGGTGCTGATCGTCTGTTTCGGCGTGTTGACGACCTGCGCGTCGAACGTGTTCAGCAACGCGTATCACGTCTATCAGGCCGAGATCTTTCCGGCGCGCGTGCGTTCGACCGCGATCGGCAGCACGTACGCGCTGTCGCGCATCGTCAGCGGCGCGCTGCCGTTCGTGCTGCTGCCGGTGCTCGTGCGCGGCGGCGCGGGCGCGATGTTCGGCACGATCTCGGTCGCGCTCGCGATCGTCGCGATCACGTTGCGCGTGCTCGGGCCGCTGACCACGCGCCGTAGCCAGGACGAGATCAATCCGGTGTGACGAATCGGGTGCGTCGCGCGTCGCGCGCCGCCCGGCCGTTTGCGTGTCGGCGCCTCAGCGTGCCGACATGAAGTCGAACAGCTTCGCGATGTCCGAGGTCAGCGCCGCACCGGCCTTCACGCCGACCCACAGCGTGCGCGTGGCCCACGCATCCTCGAGCGTCACGACGCCGAGCCGCGCCGCGCGCTCGCCCGTCACGGCGTCGCGCGGCAGCACGCCGATCCCGAGCCCGGCCTCGATCATCCGGCTCACACCGTCGAAATTCGATACCTGGATCCGCAGCTTCAGCGACCGCTCGGCCGCGAACGCCGCATCGGTCATTCGCGCGAGCAGCGAGCTGCCGTCGCTGAGCCCGACGTAATCCTCGTCGAGCGTCTCGGCGAAGCGGATCCGCTCGCGCGTCGCGAAGCGATGGCCGCGCGGCACCAGCAGCACGAGTTCGTCGCGCCGATACACGCGGCGCTCGATGCCGGGCGCCGGCACGTTGTCCGCGAACACGCCGAGGTCGGCCTGCCCGGCCGCGAGCGCATCGACGATTTCGTGGCTGAGCCGCTCCGCGAGGCTGATCCGGATGCCGGGGTTGTCGGTCAGAAACGCGGCGAGATCGGCGGGCAGGAACTGGACGATCGCCGACGTGTTCGTCCACACATGGATGTGTCCGCGCACGCCGGCGGCGTAGTCGCTCATCTCGTGCGCCATCCGGTTCACCTGTTCGAGAATCTTCGCCGCATGATCGAGCAGCGCACGGCCCGCGGGCGTCAGCTCGACGCCGCGCGCATGCCGGACGAACAGCGCGCTGCCCGTCACGCTCTCGAGTTCCGCGATGCGTTTGCTGACGGCCGACAGCGTGAGCTGCCCGTGCTCGGCGGCCTTGGTGAGACTGCCGTGCTCGGCGACGAGCGCGAATACGCGCAACGACTGCAGATCGAAATGAAGCGGGTTCACCATGAGCGGGTCCTGGAAAGCCTGAGGAGAAAGCCGCGCCCGTGCCGGTAGGGTATGCGCGGGCGCGCGTCGGCCTGACGCCGATCATACGCGCACGCATGCGTCGGCGGGCCGCGGGCGGCGGCGGGATCGGCAGGTTGACAGTCGGCGCGGCCGTGCGCGAGCCGGCGCGCCGCACGTGCGAGACGGCGCTGCCGCGCCGGTTGGCTCGGCAAGATCGGTTCGTTCAGATCGGCTCGGCGATCTCGATCAGGTTCAGATCGGGATCGCGCACGTAGACGGAACGGATCCGCTGCGTCGCGCCCGTGCGCTCGACGGGCCCTTCGACGATCGGCCAGCCGACGCGTGCGAGGTGCGCGATCACGTCGTCGAGCGGCACGGCCGCGATCAGACACAGATCGAGCGCGCCCGGCACCGGCAGGTGCGCCTTCGGCTCGAACTCCGCGCCACGCACGTGGAGGTTGATCTTCTGGTTGCCGAAGCGGAACGCGATGCGGCCCGCGCCGAACGTTTCGAGCCGCATCTGCAGCACGTCGACATAGAACTGCCGCGTGCGCTCGGGATCGACGCAGGTCAGCACGAGATGGTCGATGCGATCGATCAGCGTCATGTGCGTGCTCCATCGAGGACAACGCGCGGCGCTGCGATCGCTTCGGCCGGCGGACGATGCAGGTCCGAGCGGCGCCCGGCTTTCAGCAACTGGCTCGGCACGTCGTGACCGATCAGCGCGGGCAATCGTGCGGCCGCGGCGAGCACGGCCGCGAGATCGACGCCGGTGTCGTAGCCGTCGAGCTCGAGCATGTGCACGAGCTCCTCGGTGCATGCGTTGCCGGTCGCGCCCGGTGCGTACGGGCAGCCGCCGAGGCCGCCGAGCGACGCGTCGAAGCGGTCGATGCCGGCGTCGAGCGCCGCGAGCGTGTTCGCGAGCGCCATTCCGCGCGTATTGTGAAAGTGCAGCGTCAGCGGCAGCGCACCGAAGCGCGCGCGTGCGCGTTCGCAGAGGTCGCGCACCTGCGACGGAAACGCCATGCCGGTCGTGTCGCAGAGCGTGAAGCCGTGCACGCCGAGATCGGCGAATCGCTGCATCCAGGCGAGCACCGTTTCGGCGGGCACGTCGCCTTCCATCGGGCACCCCATCGCGGTGGACAGCGACACGTTGATCGCGATGCCCGTGCCGCGCACCGCCTCGATCACCTCGCGCAGTTGCGCGAACGACTGCTCGCGCGTCATCCGCAGGTTCGCGCGGTTGTGGCTGTCGCTCGCCGACATCACGAGGTTCACCTCGTCGACGCCGCACGACAGCGCGCGCTCCGCGCCGCGCACGTTCGGCACGAGCGCGGTGTAGACGACGCCCGGCGCACGCGCGATGCCGTGCATCACGGCCTCCGCGTCGCGCAGCGCGGGGATCGCCTTCGGCGACGTGAACGACGTGACTTCGATCTTCGCGTAGCCGCACGCGCTCAGCGCGTCGATCAGCGCGATCTTGGCGTCGGTGTCGACGAATGCCGCTTCGTTCTGGAGACCGTCGCGCGGCGCGACTTCGTGCAGATGGAGCCGTTTGTACCGTTGGTGTCGAGCGTTCATGTCGAGCCTCCGTCAGATCACGCCGCGAGCGCGCCAGTCGTCGCGCGTCGCCGCATCGACGCCGAGCGATTCGAGCACCGTGTCGGTATCCGCGCCGAGCGCGGGCGCGGGCCGTGCGATGCGTCCCGGCGTCGCCGCGAGCTTCGGCACGATGCCCGGCACGAGCACCGGCGTGCCGTCCGGCAGCGCATCTTCGACGATCATGTCGCGTGCACGGTAGTGCGGATCGGACGCGATGTCTGCGACGTCGTAGATGCGGCCCGACGGAATGCGCGCTTCATGGAGCGCGGCGAGCACGTCGTCGAGATCGTGCTGCGCGGTCCAGGCGCCGATCGCCGCATCGAGGCGCTCGACCTGCGCGACGCGGCCGTCGTTGTGCGCGAGCGCAGGATGCTGGCCGAGGTCGGCCCGGCCGATCAGGTCCATCAGCCGCCGGAAAATGCTGTCGCCGTTGCCGGCGATCAATGCGTACTTGCCGTCGCGGCAGCGATACGCGTTGGTTGGCGCGATGCCGGGCAGGCTGCTGCCGGACGGCTGGCGCACCGTGCCGAACACCGCGTATTCGGGCAGCAGGCTTTCCATCATGTTGAAGACCGACTCGTACAGCGCGACGTCGACGACCTGCCCGGTGCCGCCCGGACGATCGCGATGCCGCAGCGCGAGCAGCACGCCGATCACGCCGTGCAGCGCGGACAGCGAATCGCCGAGCGAGATGCCGACGCGCACCGGCGTCCGGCCCGGCTCGCCGGTCAGATGCCGCAGCCCGCCCATCGCTTCGGCGATCGCACCGAAGCCCGGCCGGTCGCGGTATGGGCCGCTCTGGCCGTAGCCCGACACGCGCAGCATTACGAGCCGCGGGTTGATCGCCGACAGCGTGTCCCAGCCGAGCCCCCACCCTTCGAGCGTGCCGGGGCGGAAATTCTCGATCAGCACGTCGGCTTCGGCGACGAGGCGGCGCACGACGTCCTGTCCTTCGGGTGTGCGCAGATCGAGCGTCACCGACGACTTGTTGCGCGACTGCACGGCCCACCATACCGACGTGCCGTCGTGCAGCAGCCGCCATTTGCGCAGCGGGTCGCCGACGCCGGGCGGCTCGATCTTGATCACGTCCGCGCCGAATTCGGCGAGCATCCGGCCGGCAAACGGCCCGGCGATCAGTTGCCCGAGTTCGAGGACGCGGATGCCGTCGAGCGGTGTTGTCATGACTGTCTCCGATCAGATGATGAGGTCCATGGCGGCGATCATGACCGCGTTTGCGCGGCGCGAAAATCGATCGATGCTCAAGCGCCCTTTCCGTTTCGGAAAGGCGTCGGCGGGCGATCGACGGTGCATTGGCAGCGGAGAGGCGCGTACTTTCCGGGGCGGAAAGCGCAGAAGCCACGATGACGTGGGAATGGACCGGCGCCGCGTGGATGCGGGGCGGTGATGTACGACGAGGGGACGGCGGCTCAGGCAGCCGCGGTCAGGCCCGCCGGGGAGCGGTTGGCGAGTCGGATGGCAAGCCGGTCGGCGAGCCTATCGACGGCCTGTTGGCGAGTCGGTTTACAGCAGCGCCGCCGGTCGCGCGAGCATCGTCACGCGACGGCGGAAGTCGGCAAAACGCGGGTTCAGTTGCGACGCCGCTCAGTAAGCGGACATCTCGACGCAAGGATCGACCTTCGACGGCGAGCAGATCGTCGAGTACTTCGCGCTTTCGCGCATCAGCGCTTCGCCTTGCTGCAGCGCGATCTTGATTTCCGGATGGCGTTCGTACGCGAGAAATGCCGAGCACACGACCGCGGACATTACGACGAGCGAGAACACGAATTTTTCGAGGGTTTGGAAACGTTCAGGCATGGTTCGACCTTTCAGCAAGGCCGACATTGTAGCGCAAGATAAGGGTTTTCCCTATATCGAATTCGTCATACCGAAGATGCGCGGGAGGCGGCCGGGCGCGATGTTCGTGCCCTTTTTCGCCGTTAAGCCGCCGTCAAGCGCCTGTCGAAAGCGATGGGACCAGTGCGGCAATCGGGCTGCGTCGGCCTCGCGTCTTGACGCAAAGCCGGAAGATGAGGAAAGCCGCCCTTTCCCTGCTCGTCGCTGCCGCTGCGATCGCGGCACCGCTCGCGTTCGTTCGGGTCGTTCGCGCAGCCGGCCAACGGGCCCGTGACGCGTGCCTAAGTGGTTGCGCAGCTGAGTCGACTCGAACTCGCCGGCTACAAGCCGTTCAAGAGCGCGTGTCCGGACGACATTCAGGCCGGCGAGGTGCGCGTCGCTGAGGCCACGGCCGTTGGCGCGGGAGCCAGACGTGTCGAGCGCTATCGCGCCGTCGCAGCCTGCGTCTGCACGTCGATGCCGCCGGGCGAATCGCGTCGAATCATGTCCAGCGGATTCGCATTGGCGCACGCCGCGCCATGCCGCTGTCGCTGCCGCTCCCGCTGTCGCCGCCAGCGTGATACGCCGAACGCTCTATCACCGCGCGGCGGCCGACGTGCCGCTCGCCCCGTTGCCGGGCCACGCGCGGCCGATCTTGTCGATCAGCGATTTGGCGGCGCCGGTCGCGATCGCGGCATCGACGCCCGAGGTCTGCCACGTGCCGTCGGCGGCCTGCACGAAGGTCAGGTTCGCGCGCGACGGCGCGTAATCGGCATTGCGCCACGTGACGACGACGTCGCACGTATAGGTCCGTTCGCCGGCCTTCCTGCAGTCGCCGTCGGGCCGCGCCGACACGACGTCGGCCGACACCGGCAGCGGCTGGCCGAATAGCGCGTTCAGGCCGCCGTGGTTCTCGGCTTCGAGCGCGCGGCGCACCGCGGCATCGACGTCCGACGATCCGGGGCCGTCGTGGATCAGGTTGCAGGCGGCCAGCAGCGTCGAGGCGCAGCCGAGGATCAGCAGCGAGTGAAACTTCATGGAGTATTCGTCGATCGGTCGATAGCGGGCGGCCTGCGAAGCCGCGCATGCGCGCGCCGCGGGGCCGGTACGCCGCGTAGTCTGCAACGTCCGCGCGACGCACGCGGTATCCATTTGTAACCGATCGTGCGGACGGCACGCGCCCGCGACGCTACTGACGCTCCTGCTTCACGCGGCTCACGAGCTGCGTCGGGCTCACGAACTGCAGCGCGATCACGACCCACACGAGCGTGATCGCCATGTAAATCATCGCCATCGCGTCGATCGACTGCGGCGCGCGCACGCCCGTCGAAAACACCGCGTAGTACAGCGCGACGACGAGCGTCTGCGTGCTCGGCCCGGCGGTGAAGAAGGTCAGCTCGAACATCCCGATCGTGCGCACGAGCACGAGCAGCCCGGCCGCGAGCATGCCCGGCACGAGCAGCGGCAGCAGCACGTAGCGGAAATAGCGCCACGTATTCGCGCCGAAGATCCGCGCGGCGGCTTCGAGGTTCGGGTCGATCTGCTCGATGAACGGCGTCATCACGAGAATCACGAACGGCAGCGCCGGCACGAGGTTCGCGAGAATCACGCCGGACAGCGTGCCCGCGAGCCCGATCTTGTACATCGCGGTCGCCATCGGAATTCCGTACGTGACGGGCGGCACCATCAGCGGCAGCAGGAACACGAGCAGCGCGAAACGCTTGCCGCGGAACTGCACGCGCGCGAGCGCATAGGCGGCCGGCACGCCGAGCGCGATCGACAGCAGCACGACCGCGCCGACGACTTCGACCGTCACCCAGAGCACGCTCGCGAGCTGGAAGTCCTCCCACGCCTTTGCGTACCAGTGCAGCGTGAAGCCCTGCGGCAGCGGCGTGCCGAACCAGCGCGTCGCGACCGAATTCACGGCCACGGTCGCGATCAGCAGCAGCACGTTCAGCAGAAAGAACGCCATCACGGCCCAGACGAGCGCATGCCATGCGCGGCCCGTCAGGCCGCCGCGCAGCGCGCGCGGCTTCGGCGTATCGGCCGGGCGAGCGTCCTGCGGCCCCTGCTTCGGCGGCCAGGCCGGTGCGGCATGATTGTCGGTCGCCATCAGCCCTTGCCTCCCGTCGCCGGACCCGAGTAGAAGAAACGGCGCGCGCCGAGCATCGAGGCGACCACCAGCAGCTGCACGAAGCCCATCACGATCGCGATCGCCGACGCGAGCGAGTAGTCGTAGTTTTCGAACGCGGCTTCGGCCGCCGCGATCGAGATCACGCGCGTCGGGCCGGCCGGCGCACCGAGCAGCACGGCCGACGGAAACACCGAGAACGCCTGCACGAACGACAGGCACGCGGCCATCGTGAGCCCCGGCACGAGCAGCGGCAGATAGATCTGGCGGAACTGCTGCCACGGATTCGCGCCGAGCGTCGCGGCCGCGCGCGCGAGCGTCGGGTCGATGCCGCTGATATACGACAGCATCAGCAGGAACGCGAACGGAAAGCCCGACACGATCAGCGACAGCAGCACGCCCCAGTAGTTGTGCGTGAGACGCACTTCGTCCGCGTACAGATGCAGTCCGTGCAGCGCCTGGGGAAACCAGCCGTTCGGCCCGAAGTACGTGAGCATCCCGTCCGCGACGAGCACGGTGCCGAGCGTGACCGGGATCACGAGCAGCGTCGTCACGAACTTCTGGTACGGCGAATTGCGGCGCAGCGCGAACGCGACGGGCACCGACACGCCGACGTTGATCAGCGTCGCCGGCACCGCGAGCTTCAGCGTGACGAGCACGGTCGGCCACAGCGCGGTATCGGTGAAGAACTGCACGTAGTTCGCGAGCATTCCGCCGCCGTTCATCGGCTCGAACGACAGCACGAGGCCGTAGGCGAACGGGTAGATGAACAGCGCGACGATGAACGCGAGCGCGGGCGTGACGAGCCACGCCTTCGCGTCGCGCGGCGCGCTGCCGGATGCAAGCGTGCTCATGCGGCCTCCCGGCCGGCGGCCCGTGCCGCGCGCGGCATGCGGACGAGCGGGCGGCACGCGGTCATGGCGCGTCTCCCGGATAGACGAGCGTGCGCGACGGCGCGACGCGCAGCGTCAGCCGTTCGCCGGGCGCGAACTCGCCCGCCACGCGCGCCCAGATCGCGCCGAACGGCGCGAGCGCGCGAATCAGCGAATCGCGGCCGCCGTATTCGACCGTCTCGACCGTTGCCTCGAACGTGTTGTCGGCGGCGGCATCCGCGCGCTCGATATCGTCGGGCCGCAGCGCGACCGCGACCGCCTTGCCGTCGAAGCCCGCCATCGGCACGCCCGCGAGACGCACGCCGGCGGCCGCGACCGTCACGTAGTCGCCGGCCATCCCTTCGAGCGTGAACGGCAGCACGTTGCGATAGCCCATGAAGCGCGCGACGTGCAGGTTGTGCGGGCGCGTATAGACCTCCTTCGGCGACGCGACCTGCTGCACGACGCCCTCCTTCATCACGACGATCCGGTCGGCCATCGACAGCGCCTCGTCCTGGTCGTGCGTCACGTAGATCGTCGCGCGCTCGAGCTGCGTGTGGATGCGGCGGATCTCCGCGCGCATCTCGATGCGCAGCTT